>CALJEO010000023.1 GCA_938073845.1 uncultured archaeon | reverse complement strand
CTTCCCCACCGTGATATCAGGGTTCCTCGCCGGAATAATCGCCCTCATGATCATAGAGAGGTTCCTACCGCATGAGCACCCCGTTCTAGGGTATGAGGGTCCTGAAGCAGCCAGAAGGGCTCTGAAGAAGGCTTGGTTACTGGCAATAGCTGTTATAATACATAACTTCCCCGAGGGGTTGGCCGTGGGCGTCTCCGTAACCTACTCCATCCCTCTCGGCATTGTGACGGCCATGGCCATAGGAATTCAGGACATCCCGGAGGGGCTAGCTGTCTCCCTTCCCCTCATCCCCCTCGTTGGAAGGAGCAAGGGCTTCTTAATAGGGGTTCTCAGTGGTCTGAGTGAGCTGATAATGGCCTTGATCAGTGCAGTTGCCTTCGGAGGATTCAAGATGATCCTTCCCCTCGGTATGAGCTTCGCGGGAGGAGCCATGCTTTACGTCACGCTTAAAGAGGTAATTCCCGAGGTATACGGTGGGAGTTACTCCACGACAAAAGCCACTGTGGGATTCGTGATGGGTTTCCTGGTGATGCTTTACCTAGACTCCGTGCTTTGAACGAAACCATTGGCCTAGCGGGATCGGTCCTTTGGATGGAATAAGAGCTCCAAGTTGAGGGCTTAGGTCAAAGGAGAGAGATCTCTGTAGAAGCACAGCAAGGCATCTCTCCCGATGATCTCACCATCGTAATATCCTAGAAGCTTGACGTTGCGGAAGTCCCTCAGGAATAACTCCGCCACATCGTCCTGATTCCTCCTGAGTTTCGGAAGGTCCTCGCATGAGTTACGAATGTACTTGTTCACTATAACCCCCTTGACATCGATCCCGAAGCTGGAAAGTTCTTCCCGAATCCTCTTGGAGATCTCGTAAGACATCCTCTCGGGAGTCGCCACTATGTAGGCTGAGTGGTCATCGCTCGCTAACATGTCGAATATGCCCTTAGCTAACTCCCTCCACTCCCCTATCAGCTTCAGCGGATCACTTTCCTTACTTCTCATCCTATCCAGGAACCCCTTGATCCTTAAGTACATCTTCAGAGCTTCTCCCATATGTTCATAGAGCTCCTTCTCTATCCTGAGGAGCCTCAAGCTGCTGCTGGATGCCGGTGTATCCCAGATCACGATATCGTAACCTCTCTCCCCAATTATCTCGTGAAGGACGTAGAGGATGAACTGCTCCGCTATTCCCGGAGCTCCGGCTACGTAATCGATGAAGCCCTCATCCACTGGCAGGAAGGATGAGATGACATCGTAAACCTCCCTACCGAACCTGAGCTTCCACCTCTCTAAGACGGTCCTCTCATCCAGCTCCAGGGCGAAGAGGTTGGAGTATCCCCTGACCCTGGTGGGGGAGCTCCCCAGATCGGCCATAAGCACATCGGATAGCGTGGGGGTTAGGTCCGTCGTCAGGAGGAGGACCTTCATCCCCTCTATCTCCGAGAGCCCAGTGGCTAGCGCAGCTGAGCACGTGGTCTTCCCCACGCCACCCTTCCCCCAGAAGCTCACCAGCCTCATCAGGTCCACCTGTATGTCAAAGCTTTTAATGATAATATCGAGGTCACCTGACCGGAACTTAATGTAATCAAATTCAATTGTCACGCAAATTAAGTTAAAATATATTTGTTAAAAAGGGTTCATCAAAATTTTATTGATAATTCGCCGCTAAAAACTATTAAATAGAGGCATGAGCTATCAAGGGGATCCCATGAGAGTGTCCCTAATCCTAGCGGGGGGGTTCGGAACCAGGCTTTGGCCGCTCAGTAGGAAGGACTTCCCGAAGCAGTTCGCCAAGATAATGGGTGAGACCTCGACCTATCAGCAGTCCCTGAGGAGAGCCAGGCTGATGGCAGACAGGATCGTCGTGGTGACCTCGAACCTCTACAAGTACCTAGCTATCGGCCAGGCTGAGGAGATCGGCATAAGTCTGGAGGAGAGTGATCTCATACTTGAGCCCGAGAGAAGGAACACTGCTCCAGCTATTTACTACAGCTTGATGAGGATAAGCGAGAGATACGGTTCAGACTCAGTAACCCTGCTCCTTCCGTCGGATCACGTGATTTCAAACGATTCAGAGTTGCTCAAAGCTTATTCCAAGGCTTTAGCTGCCGTGAACCTCGGCAGGGCCGTCCTCATAACGGTCCCCCCTTCCAGGCCGGAGCCCGGTTTGGGATACGTGAAGCTGGGGGGTGAGCTGATGGAGGGGGTCAGCGAGGTCAGGGGGTTCAGGGAGAAGCCGGAGTTTGATGAAGCCGTGAGGATGCTTGAAGAAGGAAACTGGGCTTGGAACACCCTAATAATGGTGTTTAGAACATCCTTAATGATGGAACTCATGGAGAAAACGCTGCCTGGTGTAACTGACCCTATCAGGAGGTTCGATGATATTGAGGAGGCTTATAGGTACGTTCAGAGCATAGACGTGAGCTCAGGTACCCTCTCCAAGGTCCCTGAGAGACTAGCTGCTGTCCTGTCCGAAGGACTCGGCTGGAGTGACTTGGGGAGCTTTGAATCCGTCTACGATCTGCTTCAGAAGGACCAGGAGGGTAATGCGAGGAGTGGGAGGGTCAGGTACTCAAACTCCAGGAACAACTTGATACTCTCGAAGAGACTGGTCGCTCTGGTCGATGTGAGCGATATGATAGTCGTGGATGACGAGGATGCCATCCTGGTGATGCCCAAGGGCAGTGGGCAGAACCTGAGGGAGCTGGTCGAGGGTATGCTCGAGGAGAGGCTGCCTGAGGTGATGGAGCACAGGGTGAGGTATGAGAGCTGGGGGACGAAGACTATACTGTTGACTAGCGATGGCTACGAGGTCAGTAGGTTGAAGCTGTATCCTGGAAGGTCCCTGGGTCCGAAGAGGCACTTCCACAGGTTCGTGTACTGGCAAGTGCTTAGCGGCACCGCCAAGGTCACCTTGGATGGGAGTGAGAGGATACTGTCCAGAGGGGAGGGAATCAGGATACCCCTGGGCGCACCCCACACCCTGGCGAACGTCGGAAGGATACCGCTTGAGGTGATAGAGATAGCGACGGGGGAGTATTTAGGACCGGATGATGTCGAGTTCCTGAAGTGACCCTCGGTCGTCTTGATTGCGCCCTCACTCTCCCCGCGAAGATACATAAATTTTTATAACTAAGTTTACACGACCCCTGGGAATGAGATCGGATACTGAGGTGAAGAGCGTTAAAGAGATACTTTTGGAGATGAAAGACACATCCGAGTTCGCCTTGAGTCTCGCTTACGCATCCCTCATGTACAACGATGAGGAGCTAGCTAACGAGGTATTCATACTTGAGCAGGAACTTGACTCCCTATCGCACGAGCTCTTCAGGGTGGCGGTTATGTCCGGGGCTTCCAGGAGGGAGGCTGATGCGCTGGCCGGTCTGCTCGACATAGGCGTAGCGGTAGATGAGGTATCCGATGCCATGGCTGATCTAGCTGGGCTGGTGATCAAGCGTTTCCCGATGCACCCCGTGCTCAGCTGGATGTTCTACAAGGCGGATGAGATGATAGGACTTATCAGGGTGGAGGAGGGCTCTCCCCTGATCTCCATGAGCGGCGAGCACCTCGAGGATCCCGTCAACCTAGTCGGCTGTGAGGTGCTGGCCCTGAAGAGGAGCGGGAGATGGATCTATGAGATCCCGAAGAGGTTCGAGATAAGGGAGGGCGACCTACTGCTCGTGGAAGGTACTGAGGAGAGCCTGGAGAACCTCAGGACCCTCGCCTCAGGGTACGGGAGGAGGGATTACGCACCTAAGTTACCTATCGAGGAGATGAGCGAGGAGATGAGAGGCTTAGCTGAAGTGCTGAGCAGCATGAGGAGCCTCTCCGAGCTGTCCCTCTACCTATCATATGCTTCGATATTCTACAATAACATGGAGATGGCCCTGGAGGTCAAGAAACTCGAGGAGGAGCTGGATGAGTTGGAAGATAGGGTTTATGAGATCGTGTTCTCCTCAATGGGATCCTTCAGGGACCCAAAGGAGATAATCCCAATAGTCAGGGCGGCTTCCTCCTCCGAGAGAGTCGGAGATGCCGCATACTCCATAGCATCGCTCGTAGAGAGGGGAATAACAGCTCATCCCGTGCTGGAGCTCGTGGTTGAGGAGAGCGAGGACACCATCAAGAGGGTGGTGCTGGACGAGGAGAGCGAGGCTGTGGGGAGGAGGATAGGAGATCTCAACCTTGAGGAGAGCACTGGCGTGTGGGTGCTGGCCGTGAAAAGAGGGCTGAGATGGATATACGGTCCCAGCGATAATGAGCTCCTCATGGATGGGGATCAGCTCATATTGATAGGGAATGAGGAGGGGATGGATGACGCGATCCAGATACTCGGCGGGAAGCTACTGGAGTGATCACTTCCTCTCCAACGCCTCTATCAGTTTTGGAACGAACTCGTAGAGATCTGCTATCACGAAGTAATCGCTCACCTCCCCTATTGGAGCCTCGGGATCTACATTCACAGATACCACAGTTTCGGCGTCTCTGAAACCGACCACGTGCTGTATCTGGCCCGAGATACCTAAGGCCAGGTAAAGCCTCGGCCTGACCCTCACTCCCGTCATGCCGACGTGCCTCTCCTCAGGTAGCCACTTCAGGTCGGCTGAGATAGGCCTGGTGCATGCGATCTCAGCCCCTAAAAGGCTTGCGAGCTTCCTTATGATCTCAAGATCCTCCTTCCTCTTCAAACCCCTCCCAACGGAGACTATCGTTTCTGCCTTCGAGAGGTCGACCTCAGCGACCTTCCCCCTCCTCTCCAGGACCCTCATCCTCCGATCACATCTGGGCCCGAGCTCCTCCTTGCTCCTCGGGCTACCCGTAGAGGGCTCGAATGCACTCAGATCGAAGCTCAGGACTGAGGGAAGCTTAACGGATATGAGCTCCAAACCCCTGCCCCCGAAGCAGAGCCTTGAGGCCTTGATGTCATCATCTATGCTCACCTGAGTCACACCAGAAACGTAAGGAAGCCCCAGCCTAGCCGCTATCCTCGCAGCCACTTCCCTCATATCTCTGCTCGCTGGAAGTGCTATCAGATCGAACCCCTTAGCTCTCTCCGAGGCTACATCGACCCAGCAATCGTTTGTAATATCCCCCTTCAGGATGAGAAGCCTGTCGACGCTTACAGGGGAGTCCGCGTTGGTTATCGCTTCCACGTAGCTGGGCTTGAGTTCGGAGACCGGGGAGAGCAGCTTGGGTAAGTTGAGGGAATCCGATATCAGCAGGGCCCTCATGAGATCACCCCCTTCTCCCTCAGGATCTCCAAGATCTCCTTAAGAGCAGTTTCCATACCTCCATCTAGCTTCTTCCTGAGCCTCTCCCTCACGTAAGCCCTGATCTCAGATACCTTCAATTCAGGGGCAGTTAAATCCAGCTCCTCAGACCTCACTTGGACCTTCTCCTTCCTCCCGGCCTTCATCACCTGAAGGACGCTCGGGATCCTCGGCTCGTTTATCTCAGATGTGACGGACACGATGGCGGGAAGATCGCTCTCGACCCTCTCATAACCGGTCTCCAGAAACCTCTCAGCCCTCACACAGTTTCCATCGACCTCTAGCTTCCCAACGAATGTTAAAACAGGGATAGAGAGGTACTCCGCGAGTGCGGGAGCGAAGGCACAGCTGTACTGATCGGAAGATCCTTCACCACAGAGGATCAGATCGTATTTAATACCCTTCCTCCTGAGTGTCTCCGCCACCGCCCTAGCTGTCTTGAGCGGGTTGTGCTCCCTGAGCCCCTCCACGATCACGGCCCTGTCAACCCCCATCGCAATGGCTTCGTTGAGCACGGTCTCATCGTAAGGGCCCGTCACGACCGTTATGGCAGTAACCGTACCTCCTAGTTTCTCCTTGATCCTCACCGCTTCCTCTATAGCGTTCCTGTCTATGTCACTCACCTTAACGGGGGCCCTCTCAAGTAAAAGTATATCCCCCTCCACGGGTATCTGGGTCTCATCGTAAGCGAGCTTCACGCAGACGACTACCTCCAACACGGTTCACCGAGCCCCTCAAGTGTTATATTTTTTAATTTTTAGGGGTGGGGTGAGGACCTCACCAGGGGGTCGTTCACCCCAGAACCCTCCAGAGCTCGTCCAGGACGGGCTCAGAGATGTCCTCCTCCCTTCCATCCCTCCTGAGGATAACCATGCCTCTCTCCCTACTCGTAAGCTCGCCTATCACGCTAGCCCTTACACCGGCCCGCTCAATGGCTGAGAGGAGCTCCTCTACTGTATCCCTACCCACGGCTATCAGGAGGCTCCCCGAACTTATCAGCCTGAGTGGATCTATGCTAAGGCTTCGGCAGATCCCGATCGTCTCCTCCCTCAGGGGAATCCTTTCCTCGTATATCCTGAAACCCAAACCAGATGCTGTCGCTAGCTCCTGAACACCGCCTAGAATCCCGCCTTCAGTCGGATCGTGCATAGAGTGAACCCCAGTGAAATCAGCAGCTACCATGGACTCTTTAAGGACACTTATTTCCTCTATGAGCCTGCTGGCCCTCTCCAGGACCCCCTGACTTAAGCCCCTGGCCCTCAACTCATCGCTCAACTCATTCGAGAGGATTGCAGTGCCTTCTAGAGCGCACTCCTTAGTCATCACTATGAGATCACCCTCCCTAGCATCCGCTGTCCTGAGCATCCTCTTGCCCATCCCTATAGCTGTCGTGACCACGATGTTGAAGCTCAGATTGGGAGTTACCTCCGTGTGACCCCCTATTACGCTGGCCCCTATCCTCCTGGCTGCCTCACCGACCTGCTCGACCAGGCCCAAGATCTCGCTCTCCTCAGCCCCCTCCCTGAAGAGGAAGACGGGAAGGAGCCACAGGGGCCTCACACCCCTGGTAGCTATATCGTTGGAGGCAACGTAAACGGAGAGCCATCCCGCTAGCTTTCCACCACCGGTCACGGGGTCCGAATGTATGGCTAGCAGCTCATCCCCCACCTTGAGTATGGCCGCATCCTCCCCTACCGCCGGCCCCAGGATCACGCGACTATCATTTAAGGGGAGGGGTAGCCTCGGGAAGATCTCCCTAGAGAGAAAATCTAAGGGTAGCTTTCCCCTCAGCTTAATCATCTCTCAGAGCACCTTCCTTATCACAGGGGTCAGGATGTAAGAGAAGAGTATGCCGGAGGCAGCTTGAAAGCTGTTCCCAGGGAGCTCAGCAAGAGCCCCTCCGATCCCGTAGAGCCAGACCTCGACTAAGAAGTATCCTAGGACCATCTCAGCACCCGCTAATATCAGTATCAGGACCCTAGAAAGGCCCTTCCTATCCTTCGAGAGGCCCGCGATGTAGCCCTCGACGCCCTTTATCACTAGTGTGAAGGGAGCCCAGTGACCGTATCCCGAGAGGAGATCAGCTAGAGCTGAGCCGATGCCCCCAGCGAGTGAGCCTGCTAGTGATCCGAAGAGCGATCCGGAGAGCATCACCATCGTGTCCCCCAGGTTTATGTAGC
>CALJEO010000022.1 GCA_938073845.1 uncultured archaeon | reverse complement strand
GTTCACCAGGTACTTGAGTTTCGCCTACAAGGGCAGGGATTGGTTCGAGAACTCACTGGCTCCTCGCATGAGCTATCTCACACCCATGGCTCTGCTCTTCACAATAGTGGTTATGTTCTCCCTGAAGGGGGAGTACATCGTTGAACTGCCTTATCACGTCCTCAGGGTCGCTCTGCCCCTGGCCCTCTACTTCCTCATAATGTGGTTCATCACGTTCCTTACCTGCTACAAGCTGGGGGTAGATTATCAGAGAGCTACTGCGGTCTCCTTCACGGCTGCCAGCAATGACTTCGAGCTAGCGATCGCTGTAGCTGTCGCTATATGGGGTGTTAACAGCAATCAAGCTTTCGCCACCGTTATAGGACCCCTGCTTGAGGTTCCGATACTGATAAGCCTAGTTAATGTGGCTCTGAGGCTTAGGGGTAAGCTCTACAGAAGATCCTTCCAATGAACCTTTTTGGTTCTCTGTGCCCTTGGATCGCATCTCCGCCGCTCATTGATCAAAACTAGGAGTTAAAAGTTTTTAAACAATCATCCGCCCAAGGGCATGATGAGTGAAAGAGAAATGCTCCACGTCCTCTCAGTAACCACGCTGGCATCCTTCCTGACGGGAATAAACGCTAGGATATTGATTGTTGGGATCCCTGAGCTCGCTCACTCGCTTGGAGCCGATGTAGAACAGGTCTTCTGGTTCACCCAGGCCTATATGCTGGGCTCTACAGCGGCTCAGCTGATAGTAGGGAGGCTCAGCGACCTCTACGGAAGGGTCAACCTCTTCTCCCTAGGGTTTCTGTTATTCTCCTTCCCAGCCCTACTCTGCGGTTTCTCATCGGATCCCCTCCAATTGATCCTCCTCAGGTTAATCCAGGGAGTGGGTGCTGCCTTTCTGATGACGCTCAGCTTGACGATAATAACGGATGCAGTACCTAGGGAGCGGTTAGGGACCTGGATCGGGGTGAATCAGGTAGCCTTCAGAGCGGGCTCCTTAATAGGACTGACCTTAGGTGGATTGATACTCGATCGCATGGGATGGAGGTGGCTCTTCTGGTTTTACGTCCCAATAGGGATCGCTTCCGTGCTCTGGTCGAAGGTGAGGCTGAGGGAGAGGTATGGGCCGATCGAGAGACCTAGAGTGGACACGCTGGGCTTCCTCATATTCACCTCCTCGATCTCCCTCATCCTTCTCTCCCTCACCTTAGCGGCTTACGGAGCTCATAACATAAGGAAGTCGATCCTCCTGGCTTCCTTAGGACTCATCCTCCTGATCGTCTTCACATACTGGGAGAGGAGGTTCCCCTCTCCTGCCCTGGACCTGAGGTTATTCAGGAGTTGGCAGTTCACGGGCGGGATAGTGGCCCAGTTCCTCTACTCCCTGGCCTTCGGTTCGGTTAGCGCCTTGCTGGTGATCTACCTCTCCGTCTTGAGGGGCTACAGCGCCTCCCTCACGGGCTTGTCACTCCTTCCCTTCGAACTGGCATTCCTCATCTTCGGAACGCTCGGGGGTAGGCTCTCGGATGCATATGGATACGCTCCGGTAACCCTCATAGGATTGATCCTAGCGTCAGCTTCCCTCTACTCCATGTCTTCCTTCTCAATGCAAACGCCTCCTCAGCTGTTACTAGCTTCCATGCTCCTTCTAGGTTGCGGAGCGGGGCTCTTCGTCACGCCCAACACTAGCTCGATAATGGCCAGCTCCCCGGTCGAGAGGAGGGGAGTCGCCTCCTCCATGAGGACTCTCTCCTTCAACGTGGGTTTTGCCCTCAGCCTGAACCTCTGCATACTCACGATGACGCGATTCATCCCCTACGACCTAGCCTCGAGGCTCATAGCCGCTCACACCATCGTCAACTTAGAGGAGGCTGGGGTGCTAGCTAGGGCTCTGAGCGAGACCTTCAGGGTTCAGTCATTCATAGTGGCATCTGCGATGCTTTTCTCTATCTCCAGACTTCCTCTGGGTAGAGTCAAGGGGTCCTAAGTTCCACTCTACTCGGGACTCTAAGCCTCCTGATTCGAGATCTAAGGAACTACCATCACGACTCCCTGATGGAATTCAGATAAGTCAGTTAACTCCTGATAACTCTTATGAGAGATAGAAGCTTGTTCAGTATCCATCGAAGCGAGAAATCATTTCAATTGATCTCTAGGGATTTCATCGATTTCCTGAGGATCTTCCATATCGCACACCCTAAGCAATGCCGTACATGTAGCTGAGAAAAACTCAAAGGATGATGTTACAGGGGTGAGATCTCTCGAATGATTAGGACTGTTCAGGGATAAGCTCTCCTTGACGGGCCCAATCTTTAAAAATTATAATGAGGCCGATGGGAGGTGCTTGGGATGAGCTCTCAGCCTGCTGAGGAAGGCCCCACTAGGGAGTTCAAGGGGATCTCAAAGTACTTCGTTATGGCCTCAGGCATCTCACTGATCCTCTGGTGCATCGCTGGCGCCCTGTTCACAATAGAGACATATCGCTTCAGGATGGTCTTCCTAGCCCTGGTGCTCCTCTTCATGCTCCTCCTCTTCCCCCCCTCCAGGAGGCTATCGAGGAGCAAGCTAGCGCTAGCGGTCGATGTAACCTTAGCCTCGCTGGCAGTAATATCGATAGCATATGCAGTATCCGATGAGTACTACGTCTACAGATCGACGATCCCCAACCTATATGACATCATCTTCGGAGCAATCCTCCTCATAGTTCTGATAGAGGCGACCAGAAGATCATTCGGGAGGGCCTTCACGATAATAGTCCTCTTCTTCCTGGCCTACATGTACTTCGGTTACTACATCCCAGGCCCCCTCTCCCACAAGGGCTACGACATAGAGAGGATAATAGGTCACATGGTTATGACCCTAGATGGAATTTACGGAGTTCCCCTTGGCGTAGCTGCCTCTTATGTTTCTCTATTCGTTGTCTATGGGGCTCTCATGGATGCTGCCGGTGCTGGGGGCTTCTGGATAGACCTTACTACCTCGTTGATGGGCAGGGGGTCCTCTAGCGCTGGCAGAGGTACTGTGCTTGCTACGGCCCTCCTAGGGGGACCCCAGGGAAGCGGTGTAGCTACGACGATGTCTCTAACCCCTGTTCTCTGGCCGACGCTGAGGGAGGCTGGCTACACGGCTGAGATGGCAGCTGGCCTCATATCAGCTGGGGGAATAGGGGCTGTGATATCTCCCCCGCTCATGGGAGCAGCTGTCTTCCTCATGATGGAGTTCCTTGACGTGAGCTACTGGGACATAATACTCATGGTGCTCATGCCGACCCTGCTTTACTACGTGGCGATGTTCTTCATGACTGAGGTTGAGGCCCGCAAGCATATGTTCAGGGCTCCCGAGATATCGGCTCCCAGCGTCTGGTACGTCCTCAGGACGAAGGGCTACCACCTCATATCGCTAGCGGTCCTCGTGATCCTGGTGGGCCTGGGTAGGTCGCCGGCAACTGCTGCGCTATGGGCGATCCTCGCCGTCATACTGACGAGTTTCCTAAGCAGGGACAGGAGGGACTGGCTGACCCCAAGGAGACTCCTTCTCGCTATTTACGATGGAGCCAAGTCCTTCGTCTCAATAGCAGTGCTCCTAACTGCTGCCGGCATAATAACAGGATCCTTCACACTGACGGGATTGGGACTGAAGATATCACACCTGATAATCGAGCTCAGCGGTGGTGTTCACATCTTCGTCATGGCGCTGGCTGCGGTCTCTGCCATAATAATAGGGCTGGGCCTTCCGATAACAGCCACCTATGTGGTCTGCGTCCCCATAATAGCTCCTGCCTTGGTTCACGTCGGCATCCCGATGCACGCAGCCCATATGCTCATATTCTACTATGCGGTGCTATCGGAGGTATCCCCACCCGTAGCTCTATCGCCATCAGCTGCCGCAGCGATGACGGGGGCCAACGCTTATCAGGCGATGATACAGGCCTGGAAGTACACCTTACCCACGTTCCTGATCCCGTTCATGTTCTCATCTAACAAGTTAGCGGCAAACCTACTGATAGTGAATTCTGAGCTAGAGGGCTTCCTGATAGCTACTGGGGTCTCGCTTGCATCCCTCTTCCTATTAGCCACTGGGAGCGTGGGTTACTTGGGTAGGGACCTATCGAAGTTAGAGAGGTTCGTTCTAATAGCTGCAGGCTCTTCACTGGCCTTCTGGATATTCTCAATTGAGGCCCTAATCCTCTACTCGTTAGCCGTTGCGTTGGTCATGGGGAGAGTCGTCCACGCGGCGCTGAGGAAGGGAGCTCGAGGGGTCCCTAGGGATAGGATTTCTTGATTCCTTGAAAATTGCATCAAAAATTTTTATGGATAATGTTTATAAGTAAAGCCTTCCGATAACTCAGCCTCCGGGTGATCCCATGAGGAGAAGGGGGCTAAGCAAAGGTGCGCTCGCCGGTCTGATCATCCTGATCCTCATCCTGCTCGCAGCTGTCTACTACCTCACACTCCCTCCTGCACCAACGCCTACACCAACCGAAACGAAGGCTGAGACTACACCAACAAAGACCACCAGGGAAAGGCTGGTCTTCAGCATCGCTACCGGAACCACAGGAGGCGTCTGGTACCCGCTGGGCGGTGCCATAGGGGGCGTGATAACGAAGTATGTACCTGATACGGAGGCCACGGCAGAGACCACAACGGCAGCCATAGATAACCTCAGGTTACTGGTAACCGGTAAGGCTGGAATGGCATGGTGTTACGACTATCACATAGTGCTGCTCAACCAGGGGAAGCTTACCCAGGTCTCAGATAAGCCACAGCCAGCCAGGCTCTTCTTAGCCTTTTACGAGCAGCCTCTCCACATAGTGACTTACGAGGGCTCTGGGATAAACACCCTTTACGATCTGAGGGGGAAGAGGGTGAGCACAGGCCCGCCCGCTAGCGGAACAGAGGAACAAGCCCTCTATGTGCTCTCAGCGTTGGGCATAGACCCAGATAAGGACTTCACGAGGGAGAAGCTCTCACCAGCTGACTCCGGAAGCGCCATGAAGGACGGGAAGCTAGATGCCTTCTTCTGGAGCGGGGCCGTTCCTACATCCTCCATAGTTGACCTAGCGACAACGCCTGGCTTCAAGATGAAGCTCATCCCCATATCTGGAGAGATAGCTGATAAGATCATACAGAGTTACCCAGCTGTCTTCCACAAGACGAAGATACCTAAGGGAGCCTATCCAGGGCTCGAGGAGGATGTTGAGACTATAGCAATAACTGCAGTATTGGCAGTGATGGACAGCTTCCCTGCAGATAGGCTCTATGAGATAGCTAAGGCTATCTTCGATCACAGGGATGAGCTTGCAGCTGCCTGGAAGAAGGCGACCCAGCTAACGCCTGAGATGGCCTACATGCAGGCCGGTGGGGAGGCCAGGAGGTACATACACCCAGGAGCTGAGAGGTTCTTCAGGGAGATGGGAGTGATAAAGGGGTAGTGAGGTCAAGCTCAACCCTACTGATCCTACTCCTCCTATCCTTTTTACCTCTCCAGGTCCCTAAGCCCAGCTGCTATCTCCTGACGCTCTCAGATGCTGAAAGTGGGAGGCTGATCCACTTCGCCTGCTTGAGTGAGGGGGAGAGAGTAATCTACGAGTGGAGGAACTCCCACTTCGGGCTCAATGTAACCGAGGTCTT
>CALJEO010000021.1 GCA_938073845.1 uncultured archaeon | reverse complement strand
TCCGTTTTTAAGAGATCCCCTAAGCCTATCCAAGGTGGTCCGAATGGACAGGGAGAACTTCTACATAGTTAGCGGTAGGGACATCAGGGAGGGAAAGGTTACGGATGTCTACTTCCTCAGGACGATGGACGTGCTTAAGGCGAAGGGGTTGGCCGACAAGAGGGTCGTCATGGAGGTAGCTGCTAGATCACTGCCAGGTAAGACCAATTGGGGGATCCTAGCTGGGGTTGAAGAGGTAGCTAGGCTCCTGGAGGATAGGGATGTGGATGTTTACTCGCTCCCCGATGGGAGCCTCTTCAGGGCCTGGATCCCCGTCATGAGGATAGAGGGTCCCTACTCCGAGTTCGGGACGCTGGAAACTTCGATACTGGGGTTCCTAAGCAGCTTATCTGGCGTTGCTACCGCTGCCGCAAGGGTGAAGATGGCCGCTGGAGATAAGCTCGTAGTTAACTTCGGCATAAGGAGGCAGCACCCGGCCGTTAGCTTAGCCTTCGAGAGGGCTAGCTTGATAGGGGGTCTGGATGGTTCCTCAGGAATACTCGTTGAGAAACTGGGCTTCAAACCTGTAGGGACGATGCCTCATGCTATGATAATACTTTTCGGCGACCAAGTGCTCGCTTGGAAATCCTTCGATGAGGTAATGCCTGATGATGTCCCGAGGATAGCCCTAGTAGATACTTTCTATGATGAGAAGACTGAAGCTTTGATGGCAGCCGAGGCCCTGAGGGAGAGGCTAGCAGGAGTCAGGCTCGATACCCCGAGCTCCAGGAGAGGGGATATGAGCGAGATAATAAGGGAGGTCAGGTGGGAGCTTGACCTGAGGGGGTTCAAGCACGTCAAGATACTCGTCTCAGGAGGCCTGAACGAGTACACAGTTAAGCAGTTCTCCGAGGCCGGGGCTGATGCCTTCGGAGTGGGATCCCACATAATAGGAGCTAGGCCCGTGGACTTCGGCATGGACATAGTTGAGGTGGAGGGGAGGCCCATAGCCAAGAGGGGTATAAGGAGCGGGGCCAAGGAACTCTACGTCTGCGACGACCACCTGATCTACGGGGCTGTGGCGAGAGGGGAAGGAGCTCCCAGGTGCGAGTGTGGGAGGGAGATGAGGTACGCCTATCTCAAGATAGTCGAAGGGGGAAAGGTGAGTTACCAAATAGGGGAGCTGGAGAAGCTGAACAAGAGGACGAAGGAGTTGTTGAGGAAGTTAAGGGAGCTAGGGGAGACCATCTAAATTTCCGTCCGCTCTAGAGAAGCCCCTCTCCTCGAGACCTTCACCGGAAAGGAGATCCTCGCTGACGTGATGCTTTCCGCTATCCACTCCGGATCCTCGTGCAGGATGACAACACAGCCGCCTCCCCCGGCGCCTGAGAGCTTCGCTCCAAGCGCCCCCTTCATCCTGGCTTCCCAGATGATCCTCTCTATGGACCAGCTGCTCACACCTAGGGAGTAAAGCAGGCCCTGGTCCATGTTCATGAGGGAGCCAAGGGTCCTCAGGTCCCCTCTCTCCAGCGCCTCCCTCCCCTTCCTCACTATGTCCGCTATCGCTTCCACTATCCTCCCGTGAACGTATGGGAATTCCTCCCTAAGCTTCGATACGCCTTGAACCATCTCCCTCGTCCTACTCGGCTCCCCCGTGCAGGCCATGGCAAGTGGCACGTCCCTGTAGCCGAGCCCTGAGACCACCATCTCGCCATCGCACCACTCCACCCATATTACTCCGCCTAGGACAGCGCAGGCAGGTCCAGTCTTACTTGCTCTCCCATGTATGATCCTCTCGAAGGAGTAGACAGCTTCCAGGAGCTCTGAGACACTCAACCCCAAGTTGAAGAGTCCATCTATGGACTTGGAGATCGCCGCAGATACGGAAGCTGACGAGGCCATCCCGCTGCTCACAGGTACTTCCGAGCTTATCCTCAGGCGAACCCCGCTCTCCAGGCCATACTTCCTGAGGAGCTCCTTCAGTCCCTCGGCCAGCTTCGACAAATCCTCGTTAAACTCTAAGATCTTACCATCCCTCTCCCTGTATGTCCCGAGCTCCGATTCTATCAAGATCTCTCCCCTAGGGGTCTTAGAAGCTTCCGTATAGGCTCTTCTATCCAAGCTGAGGGCCAGAGCAGGGGATCCGTAAAGCACGGCATGCTCTCCTAGGAGGAAGGCTTGGGAGGGTGCGGATGCTCTCACTTCCCACTCCGCGCGATTCATTTTAATCATAGGGTGGATCCTTGATGGGTGCTTTTAAGCTTTCGGACCTCCTAAACCCCAGCGAGATGTAGAAAGGACCCTTAGGGTACCCGGTTTGGTAGAGGTCACGAGGTATGGGTATCCTTTTCTAAATCGCTGGTATTGGGGGTTCTGAGTCACGCTCTTGCTACGCAACTCTCGGACCCATTGGCTGAGCTCCTCCAGAGTTCATCAGGCTTCCATCGGCCCCCTTCGGGGTGAATCCTTCCACCCTCATCAGCCCAAAGACTTCAGGGGATGGGGAAAGCCCCTCCGAACTGTGTTCCCTTCGAGACACTAGTCATTCCACTCTGGAGCACCTACCCAAATCGCATTACGTCTACTCCGACCTATTCTGAGACTGCCGACTACGGCAGGAGAGGTGCATGGGCCAAATACCAACGTGGGGCTAAACTATTTTCTGATGGTGAATGAGGACACCGCTTGTTAGGGCGATAAACGTGAACCCTCTGGGAGACGGAGATGTAAGCTCACCTGTTCACCTGGAGAGCACCTATTGACAATGCCAGGTCGGAACAGAGAGTACGGATGATTAAGTATTTCATCACATGGTGGAGCAGCGCTGAGGACGGCGGGGGTGGGACTCGAACCCACGACCCCCCGGTTAACAGCCGGGTGCTCTACCTAGCTGAGCTACCCCGCCACCCATCGCAGTACCTGAAGATCATTATAAACTTTTCTGGAGTGATCTCGGCTCCCAATATCAGTTTAGACCCAGGGGAACTTCTCCTAAGATCTTCCTGACCGACTTCACTTGTAGGTGTTACACTTAACATGGACGATCCTCCCTCCACCAAACCCGAAGCCAAGCGGAGATATCGAGGTCGCCTCACCCGCTGACTCTCAGGGGCCTCTCCTATCAGCTAATTGCATGACAGCATGTTATCCTCCACAATCAGGCGATCAGATCCTGAGTCAGTGGATCAGACCCGATGAGGAGACCTTTCCCACCCCCGGAACTTGAGCCAAGGTTCGAACTATATCTGGTGATATGGGTTTAACCCTTCGATCCCACCGGAAATGGTAAAAGGAGCTCCGTAGTGTTAACTCCTATGGAGCTATCCCTACTGGGAGGAGTGGGTGAGATAGGTGGCAACAGGATAATGCTGAGATCGGGAAACGATGTCCTATTCTTCGATTATGGTAAGAACTTCCTGAGGGAGGAGGAGTTCTTC
>CALJEO010000020.1 GCA_938073845.1 uncultured archaeon | reverse complement strand
GAGGGGGCGGCGTGATACTGGACTCGAGGCCCTGCATAGGTTGCGGTTACTGCGTCCAAGCCTGCCCATTCGGAGCTATCTTCTGGGATGACCTCGTCAATAAGCCAATCATATGCACTCACTGCGGTTATTGCGTTGATTTTTGTCCGTATGGAGTCATAAGGGTGACGTGAATGCCGGCTGATGAGCAGCTAGCTAGGGTGCTCTACGTAGATCTTACGAACAGGAGGTGCAGGGTGGAGAGGAGGGAGGACCTCTTCTCCAGGTACCTGGGGGGTACAGGAGTGGCTACGCAACTGCTCAAGGAGGAGATTGATCCCAAGGTTGATCCCCTCTCCCCTGAGAACGTCGTGGTCATGGCAGTAGGCATCTTCACGGGCGTCTACCCAGCCGCTTCAAAGCTCGTTGCGATGTTCAAATCCCCCCTCACGGGAAACCTAGGGGAATCTCACGCGGGGGGAAGGGCTGCCATAGCCCTTAGGATGTCTGGATTCGGGGCTCTAGTGATGAAGGGGGCTAGCGAAACACCCATTTACCTCTCGATACACGATGGCATTGCCGAGTTCAGGGACGCTAGCTCCCTCTGGGGTGTGAGGAGTTCCCTAACGATAGGTAAGGTGTTGAGGGAGAGGGAGCCTTGGCCGGGCCTCAGGAGCATAATGAGGATAGGTAGGGCTGGGGAGAAGCTGGTTAGGTATGCTTCGGTCGTCCTTGAGACATATAGACACTTCGGCAGGCTTGGACTGGGGGCTGTATGGGGCTCCAAGAGGCTCAAGGCCTTGGTGGTGGGAGGGAGGAGGGCCATCCCCGTGGCTGACGTCAGGGAGTATAGGGAGGCCTATAGGTCGGCCTTCGAGGAGTGTCTCAGGAGCCCAGCCACAAGGAAGTACCACGAGCTAGGTACTGCTGAGAACGTGACCCCCCTCAACGAGATCGGGGGTTTGCCAACAAGGAACCTTAAGTCAGCTAGGTTCGAGGGTGCTGAGCTGATAAGCGGTGAGAGGTTCGCTCAGGAGAGCCTGGCGAGGAGGATAGCCTGCGCCCACTGCCCAATAGCTTGCGTGCACATAGCCTCGATAAGGGAGCTCTACCCTGGAGAGAAGTACTTCTACGTCACTAGGTACATAAGCTACGACTACGAACCCATATACGCTCTCGGCAGCATGCTAGGGGTCAGCGAGATCAAGGGAGTCCTGAAGCTCGTGGAGCAGGCAGATGCCCTTGGACTTGACGCTATAAGCTCAGGAGTTGCGTTGGCATGGGCCACTGAGGCATATGAGAGGGGCGCTATCAGCGACGAGGAGACCGTGGTGAGGCCCAGCTGGGGGGACTGGAGGACCTACCTCAGGATGCTGGAGCTCATAGTGGAACAGCCTAACGGTTTCTACAAACTGCTGGCTGAGGGAACTGAGAGAGTTGCTGAGAGGTACGGTGGCTCTGAGTATGCCCTCACCTTAGGTGGTAATGAGATGCCCGGATACCATACTGGCCCCGGAGCTCACGTGGGTTACGCGATAGGCCTCAGACATAGTCATCTGGATAATGCAGGCTACTCCCTGGATCAGAAGTACTTGGGAAAGGCTTATCCGGATCCTGAAGCTCTAATAGATGAGTTAATCGAGGAGGAGTCTTGGAGGCAGGTCTTAACATCCTTAGTCATCTGCCTATTCGTGAGGGGGGTCTACAGGCCCGATCTCATCTCGAGGGCTTTGAAGCCCCTAGGGATATCGATGAGCGAGGAGGAGCTCAGGGAGTTAGGGAGGGAGATATACAGGGAGAAGCTCAGGCTCAAGGTCCTGATGGGATTCGATCCAGATAACTTAAGGGTCCCAAAGAGGGTCTTCGAGATCCCATCCCCCCACGGGAGGATAGGGGAGGACTACGTTAGGAGGGCCCTCGATCACTACAGGAGGATCGTTCGCTCAACCGTTGCCGATAACTATAAGTTCCACCGCAGCTCGGATGCTTTCACTGCCAGCGGTTCTGGAGCTTTGGGGTAAATACATGCGGCAAATATCCCATGGGATCCGCACTTAAACTTAGGGGCCCATTCGGCTCACTTCATTAAATATCGGTACGCCATTTGTATCCACGGATGCCGCCGAATGGACGTTAAGGGGAGGTTCAGCTTGGAAGCTACGGAACCCTCAGTAATATCTCGAAGCTACCATCGGGCCTATGCAGGAAGATCAGAGTGTTGGGGAAAACCTCCCTGACCTCCAGCAGGGTCTCCAGGTCATCATCGTGATACTCGACTACCTCGCAATCGAGCCTCCTCAGCATGGACAGCTTCAGCTCCCTATCCCTCTGGAAGTTTCCATCGGGCCTCATGAGGAGCTCATCGTAAGGCACTCCGGCCTGCGTGAGCTGCAGTTCCGTATCCCTCCTGAGGCTCTCATACCTCCCCGTTATCAGAACGACCCTAAGGCCCCTCCTCTTGGCATCAAGTACCATCTCCAAGCTTCTGCTTATCGGAACATCTAAGGATAGTAACACGGGATCCAGGAACCTCCTCCAGAACTCCCTCTGCTCGCTGGGAGGTAGCTCTTTAGGAGAGGAGACGTTAAAGCTGGATATAGCCACTCTGAACCTATTCCTAGCATCGAAAAGCGTGTTATCTATATCGAAGACGGCGCACCTCATCTAGATCACCCTTGCAGCCATCCTTATAGTGCTGAGCGGGCCTAGATCCTCTACACCTACTTCATCGTCCGCTACGATCACCCTGAAGCTTTCCAACCTTGACTTCCTGAGGATAGGTGACAGCAGATCCCTACTGCCCACGCTCAGGAGGTCGGTACCGGGGGCTAGGGGGGATATCGCCGGTATCACCAGAAGCCTGACCCCCATGTACTCCCCATCGAGAAAGACCTTGAACTTGTGGGAAGCGCTTATCTCATCCCTCAGTGTTACCGCTGGGTGCTCATGCCCCATCACCACGAGCTCCACCCCATCGGGCATCGCCGGCTCGGTGTGACCGTGGAGCAGGAGCACCTCCCCCAGCCTGAGATAGGGATCCCTCACCTCGATCCCCTCCCTCCGAAGTATAGGAATGAGGAAGTTATCGTGATTTCCCCTTACTACCTCTATTTTAACTCCCAAGCTCTTTAGAGTGCCTATCAGATCCAGCACCTCCCTCCACTCCTGGCTCAAGGCCCCACTGAACTCATGCTTCACATCACCATTCAGCACCACCAACTCCGGACTCAGCTCCTCCACGTAACTCACTAACCTCCTCTTCACCCGGCTATACTGCTCGTAGGGCAGCTCCACCCCCCTCTCCCTGAGGGCGTCCTCGTAGCCTAGGTGGAGGTCAGCTACTACCAGAGCTCCGTTTACCAGGGTCCCGAAAGGGAACATCTCAACCTTCCGCATCCCTTTAATTGTGCGGACAGCTATTAAATCAGTGTAGGTCAACTTACCTCAGATCCCGCAATACCTCCAGTGTTCTATGGCAGCCCTCAAGGCAGCTCAGCGCACTCCTCAGCCCCAGGGATGAGAGCCTATCACTCAACATACGTGAAACCGAGATACCGAAGTTGGCTGGCTCATCTGAGCTCAGAGAGAGGTCTAACAGCTTGCTCACCACCTGATTGAACATGTACTCCTCTAAGGAGGTCTCCCTCACCATAGACCCAATCATGATAACGACATCCACATTCCCGGCCTCTTCCACTACCAGAGGGGTCTCTAGAAGTCCGAGGGCCTTGTATACCTTAACTAGCTCGGCACATTAGCGATCGGCCTTACTGCTCAAGCTAGCATCTTGGCCGAGAGCTCCGAGTTCGCCTCAGCTAACACGACACCTACCCTCTGACGCGCGGGCCCTCCGGAATGGATTTAAAAACGAGTTCAGGTTGGGGGAATGGGATTCATGAAGTACTTCCCCTATGAGCCTAGGAAGCACCAGAGGGAAGTTGCGGAAGCGGTGAGGGGGGCTGCTGAGAGAGGGGAGCACTTCTGCCTCCACGCCCCCACCGGCTTCGGCAAAACCCCCGTCGTGTTATCAGCCTTGCTTGAGGCCGCCGAGGGCGGGGGTAGGATAATATGGGCTGTTAGAACTGGAAACGAAACTGATAGGCCAATAGAGGAGCTTAAAGTTATCAGTAGGGGAAGAGGGATCTTCGGAATGTCCTTCAGAGGCAAGAAGGACATGTGCCTCCTTGCCAGGGGAATGGGAGTTAGCAGCAATGAGGGGGTGAGTAACCTCTGCAGGATGAAGCGGGAAAGCTGTCCTTACTTCAGGAACCTAAGGAGAAGTGAGGGCATAGAGCTAGAGCATCCAGTATCCTTCTCGGAGGTACTCGACATTGCCTCAAAATTGAGCTTCTGTCCTTACTTCATGCAGATATCGATGCTCGATAGGGCCAAGGTGGTCTCGCTCAGTTACAACTACATACTCTCGCCCCTAGGATGGGCGATCAGGCACAAGGTCAGGTTCAGGGAGTCCTTCCTGGTCGTTGATGAAGCACACAATGTGGAGAGAGTGGCGAAGGAACTCAATAGCAGATCCCTGAGCTTGGTTAGCGTCGAGAGAGCGTTGAGTGAGATCGATAAGTATGACCCAAGGGGCTCCCTGCGCGGGAAGGTGTCCTCCCTCAGGGACTTCATGATCAACGTAGCTAAGGGGGAGGACGGTACCTTCAGCCTGGAGGAGATGCTCTCCGTAACCGGATTTGAGCCAGAGGACCTAAGGAAGTTCCACGAGCTGATAGATATCGTTTACTCCGATCAGATCAGGAGGGGAAAGGAACCGAGGTCTTACCTCAACTCCGTGGCCGAGTTCCTCCTCACTGCCCTGGAGAAATACGGGGAGGAGGGAGTAGCCTACCTCTACTCCAAGGAGGACGGGATCAACCTAGAGGTATGGGACATGAGGGCCAGGGAGATCCTCTCCTCCCTATGGAGTGACTTCAGATCCGTGATCTTCATGTCCGGGACTTTGGAGCCTATAGATGCCTTCGCTGAGACCGTTGGATTGGAGAGGTTCTCTAAGATGAGCGTTCCCTCGATAGCTGACCCCGAGAGGGTATCCACAGCGATAGTTAAGGGGGTGAGCACCAAGGGGGAGGAGTTATCGGCGGAGATGGTCAGGAGGTACCTTAGGGTCGTCAGATCATTCCTGGAGCTTCCAGGCAACCTGGCCATATTCACAGCAAGCTACAGGGTTCAAGAGGAGGTCATAGATGGCATAAGGGATCTCGCAGCTGATAGCGGTAGGAGGCTATTCATTGAGGAGAGGGAAATGAGCGGTGATGAGGCAAGCAGCATGCTGAGGGAGTTCAAGAACCTCCCGAGGATGGGGAAGGAAGGTCTTCTCGTCGCTCCGGCCGGAGGGAGGTTCGCTGAGGGAGCCGATTTCCCGGGGGAGGAGCTGGAGGGGGTGATGCTCCTGGGCATACCATTCGACAGGTTGACGACGAAGACAAGGCTCCAGATGGAGTACAGCGAGAGGTTATACGGGAGGAGGGGGAGGTACCTGGCTTACGTCGTCCCTGCGATGAGGAGGTCTTCCCAAGCTTTAGGGAGAGCGATAAGATCTGAGGAGGATGAGGCTTCATTTCTACTGGCCGATGAGAGGTTCCTCAGGAGGACTTACTTCTCACTGCTCCCGGATTTCGTGAGGTGGAACGTGAGGGTAGTCAGATGGGATTCGGGGGCTTCTGTCTAGTTTCTCGAGCGCTTGGAAGTGTACTGAATATGAGATGTGCTGCTTGAGCATCTGAGAATCTCTTGTAAGCCTTGATGTGACATCCGAACCAAGCTAACCGTTCAATGGAGGGTCGGAAGAGTAGCCATTATCTGCGGTTGCTTGGACTTCCATGGATGTCAGTGAAGTCTAACCCCCATCCGTCTTATCTCCGCCGCTCCTACCTTTGGAAAAGGTGAAACTTGAGTTCTGATGCGAGGGAATGGTGGAGCTCTTAGGGGTAAGGTCTCCATCGGCGATTTCAGAGCGGATAGAGAGTACATCGATGGGAAGCCACACTGATACGCCACGAATCTGGGTAACTCCACTTGTCCGAAGTACCCGCGAATTCTCGGCCCCTGAATGCGTCCCGATGGGATGAATATTACCTCCTTGAGGGTAGATTCAGCAGGAAGTTAACACCAACCCAATTGCCAACTGCCCAGAGAGGAGGGTATCCTATGATACCCGGAGGGACCTATCCCAGGGAGAGACCGGTTTGCTCGTAGTATGTTGATGATGAAGCGATGTTATGCACGGAGAGAAAGCTCCAGATTCATTCAACATCCGTGCGTCGCCACTGAAACTCACCAATCATGATGTCAAGACCATCCGTGTTACCGTTATTCGTGTCAGCACTGTTCGGCGGGTCCAGCCCGACCCCACTACAGGAGATCACGCTATGATGGAACCATGCCGAACCCATTGTACAAGGAAGTCGCTCATTTCTCAAGCATCCTTCTCTTAAGCTCGGCAACTAGAACGTTTATTACATTGTCCCTGAGTGATCCGAGATCGTTCCTCATCTGATCTATTCCCGTCTCTATCCTCTCGACCCTCTTCTCAAGCGCATCCATTCTTGTCTCTATTCTCTCCCTGAGGGAGCTTAGCTCGTTCCTCATTTGATTCATGTTCGCTTCCATTCCCTCAATTCTCTTCTCAAGACCGCCCATCCTATTCTCAAGGAGGGATATTCTATTCTCAAGGAGTGACATCCTACTCTCAAGACCGCCCATCCTAGCCTCAAGGTCCCTCCTCGTACCCTCAATTTTAGCCTCCAGATTCACTCTCGTGTTCTCTATCTTAGCATCGAGGCTCGACCTAATGTGATCCATCATGAGTATTCCAACTTCCCAATCGCTCAGCTTCTTACCAGCGGATGCCTTCTCAATTATCTTCCTCACGTAATCTGAGAGGATTCGCTCTATTATGCCGTAAGTTACTACTTCTACCATCA
>CALJEO010000019.1 GCA_938073845.1 uncultured archaeon | reverse complement strand
AAGATAAAGAAAAAGGAGGATGGTAAAGAAGTAGAGAAGGAATTGGATGTGGTGGAGGAAATAAGAAAGCTCCTGAAAGGAGTCGTTCACGTGGGAGGGGATATAACTACGGGGCTCGGCTTCGCTGAGGTTTATCTCATCGGGGGTGATTCTGATGGAGGACTTAGAGAGACTAAGGCTTAGGAAGGCCAATGAGCTGGTCTCCGAAGTGAAAGGAACCAGAGATGAGGAGAGATTCTCACAACTCGCTGAGAGACTGACCGGCCTCCTGGCGGGCAACGGCCTCCTCCTAACAGTGGCTTATCTTCAGAGGAAGGAGAGGAGTGAGAGAAAAGAGAAGGGGAAGCCAGAGGAGGGTAAGGGAAAGGATGAAGAGGAAAAGACACCTGAGGGTAAGATCCTGGAATTTATGGGCGGATGGCTGGAGGAGATAGGTCTAATTGAGGGGAAGAATCCCCTGAGCATTGAGTTGCTGCTTGACTTAGATCCCGGGAGGTTACCTCTGATCTTTGACGAAGTCGTTCGCATAGCTGAGGCCCTGAAGATAGTAGCTGGAGCTAGGCTGAAGAAGGGGAGTGGTCTATGGGAATAGAGGTGAAGCTTAAAACGATATCTCCCGTCTCCTGGGGCTGGTATAATCAGAACGCGGATCCGCTAGTTGTGAGGATACCCTCAATAAGGGGTAGCTTGAGGAAGTGGTACCGATGGTATCTAGCCTCTAGAGATTGTGAAGCATGGGCCAATCCTCAAAAGGTTAGGGAAGAGGAGGCTAAGGTCTTCGGAACGGTCCATGGAGGGGCAAGGAGATCTGCTGTAAAACTGACCTATGAGCTATATGGGAGGAGGGAGATTAAACTATCGGGAGGAGATCCGTTCTTATGGGCCCTTAGGAAGAGGGAAAAGATCTTCTACGATGTTGAGTTCGGATTGATAGCTGAGGCTACTCCATCTGAAGAAGCCCTAATTGAGTTCTCCAAAGCGTTAGCATTGAACGTGTCCTTAGGTGGATTTGGGTTCAGGTCGAACAGAGGATATGGAAGCATGAAGATAATCGAAGTTAATTCTGGAAACGCTAAAGCTAGGGAGATACTGGAGAAAGCTAAGAGCGCTAGCAATGCCTTAAGCTCAGGTGAGTGGGCGAATAACGTGAGGAAACTCATGGGAGATATCGGTATCTCACATTGTGAGGGGATCTTGAGAGCCCAAGCGCTCTCGAACTCCTATCTGGTAGCTATTGATGGATGCAATGGTTGGGGGGATTGTCTTAGGAGAGCTGAAAGTAACCTCAAAATCGTGGAGAGGGCTCTCAGAATAGGAGCTCAAGAGGAAAAAGAAAAGCAGAAGATACTGAAGGTGGATTATAGGGCTTTCCTGGGTATGCCGATAATAGATCCTTCCCGTAGGAGAAGGATCCAATGGAAGGAGGAGAGGAGGTCCTCCCCCCTCATATTGGGACTCTCAGGTAATGCGACCTATGTGAGAGGTATACTGATGCCCTCCTCCGATTATCCGGACTCCTACTCAACACATCTCGAGAAACAGAAGGAAGGCTACAATTCTGTGGTCCAAAAGGTGATGGGGAAGATGAAGGAGCACTTCAAGATTAGGGGGTGGAAAGATGATAAGTGGTCTTAAGGTAGAGGATGTCTTAGATAAGTTGAGCAGTCTCTTGAGCGAATTGAAGCCAAACCCCTCCCTTTTAGTGAGCTTCTGGCCGCAACGTGGATGGCTCAGCGTTGAGGAGGGCATAGGAAGGAATGTATCCGAGGAACTCTCCAACGCGATGAGGCTGAACGATGCTTACTTGGGACACTTGATGAGGCTTGAGTCCTTAGTGCCTGGAAGCGGAGGAGAGCTAGTTGAGATAAGGAGGAGGTACGTGACTCGAACTAGGTTGATAGTGGGTGCAGGCCCCAGTGCGTGGGAGTTCAGCCTCTTACAGATACTCAAACCATTCGGAGTTCCCTGGATACCGGGCTCGACTCTGAAAGGGGTTATGAGGCATGTGGCCTCTCTTCAACTCCTCGAGAGGGATGCCAAGCTAGGATATCTGCTGGGCTTCGTTAAGCGTGAAGGTGAGGAAGCCCCTAGAACTTATGAGGAGATGAGCCTAGAGCAGATATCTGAACACCTTGAAAAGATCGGTGTATCAGATGAGGTGTCCTCAGAGTTCATGAGGTTTGCGAGGCTCTTCGGAACCAAGTACTATAGGGGGAAGCTGATAGTGGTAGGGGGCTTTCCCGTGGGAAGCAGGGACGGTAGAGTGATAACGCCTGAGGTGATATCTCCTCACTACAAGGAGTATTACGAGGGGAGAAGGGAGATCCCCAGTGAGACTCTCTCGCCCGTCCCTATAGTGTTCCCAGTGATCAAGGAGGGAGTGACATTCGAGTTCCTAATCCACTCACCTAAGGGGGATGAGGGGTACGTGAGCGAGCTGCTGGATGAGACCTTAACTCATCATGGTGTGGGAGGGAAGCAGACATCGGGTTTCGGGTTATTTGAGTGTGTGAAGGGATCTGGAGATTCGGCGGGATCCCAAAAACGATTATCAAAGTGACCCGATAATTTTACATTTTTACTTCATGATATCGCCTGTCCAGGATGTCCCCGAGCTCCTTGAGGATCTCCTCGCATCAAGCTGGGAGCTCATCCCTTCATGAATTTTAAGGAGCCTATTGGGAGCGATGGATCTCCACAGGGGATAAGTTGACATGTAGTGGGGTTGCTGGAGGTGAAGCTTGGTGATAACCTAGTCAGTCGCGCTCCTCAGGAGTATCGCGAGGGGGGAAGCCAAGGAGGGGAGCGATATAGATCTGTTGGTGGTTCTTGAGAACTTCAGTGGTTCCTTCGGGAGGAGGTTCGATGCCTTCCGTGAGATAGAGGATGAGTTATCTCCTCAGAGCCCAGGGTTGAGCTGAGGAAGCTCGGCACTCCTATGAGCCCAGTACCACTGAAGGGGGAGTGATGCAACATCCCCCGATACTGCTCGACATCCTCACGGATGGCGTAATCCTCTACGAGAGGGATGACTTCATCAAGGCAGATGGATGAGCTAAGGGGGAGGCTTGAGGAGCTAGGAGGGTCTTGCTACCTAGCGGCAAGTGGTATTGGGACCTGAAGCCAGACTATAAGCTCGGAGAGGTTGTTGAGATATGAGGAGCGCTGACGTGGCGCTTGATTACATTAGGAGGGCCTCCAGGACGCTTGGGGAGGCAAGGAAAGCCTTCGATTCAATGGACCATCCCCTAACCATGAGGAGGTCACAGGAGACCTTGGAGCTATCCTTGAAGGCTGTCCTCACGTCCCTTGCCATCCCCGTGAGTATGATGTGAGCGATGTCCTGCTCGAGGCCTCGAGGTTACGTGAGCTTCCGGAGCGGTTCAACGCTGAGCTGGACCTCACGGCGGATCTCGAGGGATCTGGCCAGGAAGAGGGGACCTGCCTTCTACGGGGATGAGCAGGCGCTGAAGCAGCCTCCCTCTTCACGAGGGAGGAATCTCATGAAGCCCTTAGGGATTCTGAGAGGGTTTACCGAAATTGCAGAAGACTGCTTGAAGAGCTAGCGAGCGGAGTCAAACTCTGAACTCACCATTCCCCTCGGGCCGGCGGTGAGGGGTTTTTCCTGAGCTAAGAGCTTGTGTAGACGATCCCTTCAAATAGTGGTCGGTTGCTCGATCCTCATGATATGGACTTAGGCGCCCTGAGGACCTCCACCACCTCGAGGCTGAGGTCGAGGGAGCTAGCGGAATGGGTCAGGGCTCCCATTGATATCACGTCAATTCCCAAAGCAGCGTACTCATCCACATTGTCTGCGGTTATTCCCCCTGAGACCTCCAAGATCACTCGATCCCTCAGCCCCTCCCTGATAAGCATCTCAACAGCCCTCATAACCTCGCTAGGTGTCAAGTTATCGAGCATCACCACATCAGCACCTGCCCTCGCTGCAACGACAGCATCCTCAGCCGAGCTCACCTCAACCTCAACCTTCTTAGTGAATGAGACCCTTTCTCTCGCTATCCTCACGGCCTCATCAACGCTCCCAACTATCCTCAGGTGATTATCCTTGATAAGCACCATATCGCTCAAGTCGTAGCGGTGGGGATCCCCTCCCCCTATCTCCACAGCCCTCTTCTCGAAGTACCTGAGGCCCGGGAGCGTCTTCCTTGTCGCAGCTATCCTAACCTTGGGGTTAATGGATCTAGCCCTCCTGACGATCGCGTTGGTCAGCGTCGCTATCCCGCTCATATGGCCTAGGAGGTTGAGGAGCGTTCTCTCAACCCCCAGGATCTTTCTAGCATCTCCCATCAGCTCGAGCACTATTGAGCCACCCTCAACCAAATCCCCGTCCCTCATAGATCTAACGACCTCTATCCCCAGGGAGCTCAGCAGCTCACGGCATTCCCTGATGCCAGCTAAGATGCCGCGCTCCTTAGCCAGGACCACTGCCCTCACCTCAGTTCCCTCGGGGATAAGTGCCTCGGTCGTCAGGTCCCCCCTCCCCAGGTCCTCCTGGAGGAAGCGTTGAAGCTCGCTGAGCATCAGCTCACCTCCAGCAGCTCGAAAGTGTTGCGCAAAACTCCAGCAACCTTTGAGGCGATCTCCGTCGGGACCTCTACGACATACCTCAATCGTTTGAGGCTCTCGTAAACCTTCTCTAGGGTTATCCTCTTCATGTAGATGCAGACAGCGTTCTGATAGGCTGGGATGAACTCCTTATCAGGGCACTCCCTCCTCAACCTGTGAAGGAGCCCGGTCTCGGTGGCTATGATGAAGCGTCTCGCCTCAGACTCCTTGGCCCGCCTGACCATCTTGCTCGTGCTCCCTATGAAGTCAGCCATCGACTGGACCTCGGGCGTGCACTCGGGATGAGCTAGCACTTCCGCATCCGGGTAAGCTTCTCTCAGCCTTGATATGTCCTCTGGCGCGAAAGAGAGGTGAACGTAGCAGTGCCCGTTCGATGGCACCGCTATTATCTCCTTCCCGGTCCTTGACTCCACGAACCTAGCTAGGTTAACATCTGGTCCAAACAGGACCCTTTCAGACGGTATACGCTTGACAACCTCAACGGCGTTGGCTGACGTGCAGATGTAATCCGCCTCAGCCTTCGCCTCAGCCAATGTGTTAACGTAAAGCACCACTGGAGTGCCCGGGTAGCGCCTCTTATACTCAAGCAGAAGGCTCCTTGGCAGCATCCAGGCCATGTGACACCTTGCCCCGAGATCTGGGAGCAGGATCACCTTATCAGGATTCAGAACGGCTGCCTGTTCAGCCATGAAATCAACTCCAGCGAAAACAATGTACTTTGCTTTAACTTCAGTGGCCTTCATCGAGAGCTCCAGCGAGTCCCCGACGAAGTCAGCTGAATCCTGAACGTCTGAGGGCTGGTAGTTGTGGGCGAGTATTACGGCATTAAGCTCCCTCTTCAGTTCCCGGATCCTTCCTAACATATCCTGAGCTGAGATATCCCCCACCCCAAGTTCGGAGTACTATGGATCTTAAACCTTCCGCTGGGTCAAAGGAGTCTCGGCCCGAGGAGGATATCGAGTCCGGAGGGGTCGTCTGACTGACGATGGCACGCCGCTCTCACGCCCCTCGATCGTCATTATGACATCAAGATATGGGGAGTGAGGTTGAAGTAACACCGCTCCTGGGGTTAATGAGGATATGCTACAGCAAAGCTGGAGCGAGGAAGTTAAATTAAGGATATCCGTTTAAAATGAGCCCCTTTCAACCCCTTCGGTGGGAGCTTGGAGCCCGCCATCATAGTGCACGGGGGCGCCTGGGCGATTCCCGACGAGGAGGTGGAGGCCCATCTGAGGGGTGTGAGGAGGGCGGCTGAGCTTGGATGGAGGGTGTTGAAGGAGGAAGGTAGTTCGCTGGATGCTGTTGAAAGGGCTGTCATGCTCATGGAGGACGATCCCACCTTCGATGCGGGTGTGGGTTCCTTCCTCAACAGGGAGGGTGGAGTCGACCTGGATGCCTCGATAATGGACGGTGAGCTGAGGGCTGGAGCGGTCGCATCGGTCAACAGGGTGAGGAATCCGGTGAGGCTGGCCAGGCTGATAATGGAGAGGACCGAGCACCTGCTCTTCGTTGGTGAAGGAGCGCATAAGCTTGCCTCGAGCTTCGGCCTCGAGCTCATAGATCCAGGGGAGCTGGTAGTGGAGAGGGAGAGGCGCAGGTGGGAGGAGTTCAAGGCGAAGGGGATGAGCCCAAGGAAAGCTTTCGAGAAGTCTACGGTGGGCGCTGTGGCGGTTGACTCGAGGGGCAGGTTCGCAGCGGCCCTCTCAACGGGGGGATCGCCCTACAGGATGGTGGGTAGGGTCGGGGATGTGCCGATAATAGGCGCTGGCCTATACGCGGACAACGGCAAGGGGGCTGCGGCCTGTTCAGGTCACGGGGAGAGCATAATGAAGGTTGTCCTCGCGAAATCAACCGTGGATATGCTGGCCCTTGGGCTGGGCGCGATGGAAGCTGCTAGAGCTGGCGTAAGCCTACTGGAGAGGGTAGGAGGAAGGGGAGGGGTGATAGTGATAGATAGGAGCGGTGAGATAGGCTACCACTACAACACCCCGAGGATGGCGATAGCCTACGCTAGGGGAGGTGTGGTGGAGAGCCTAATATGATGGCCTGACCCTAACGAGTAAGATCAGCCCCAAAGTATTGATCACGCAGCCTATGACGAAGGGGGCCCAGTGACCGAGGTACCAGGTGTAGCCAGCTAGCAGGTTTCCGAGGGAGCTTAGGAGGAACGTTATGGAGTCCAATGAACCTATAGCTGTGGCCAGTTCCCTATCAGAGATGCCGAGGAGTATTAGCCTCCTTGCTGGAAGATCCATCGCCCCAACGAATCCCTGAATGAGCATGAGAGCGTATATCAATACCTCGTTCCTAAGGAATGGATAGATCCACCAGACAGCTGAGGAGGCAGCTAGATGATATATCAGCATCTCCCTTCCCCCTATCCTGTCCGTCACCCTCCCCAGGGGCACCGTAGCTAGCAGGTTGCCGAGGCTCCAGAGGGAGAGGGCGAGCCCTATCCTAGGCTCGCTCATCCCCTGATCAAGCCTCGCTACGAGGGGTATGAAGGTGAAGGACATCGTGAACCCTATGCCGTGTAGAGAGAGTGAGGCTGCGAGGTAGCTAAGGTACCTATTCCTCGCAAGGATGCTCACTCCCCTGCTGAAGTCCTTAAGGGGGCTCATTCTCACCTCACCGTTCTCCCTGAACCAGAGCCATGTAAGGGCTGCGGAGATGAGGCTGAGACCACCGCCCATGAGGAAGGCTAGAGAGTATCCTCCAAGCCTTATGACTGAGCCGGAGAGGGCCTGACCAGCTATCTGGCCAGCTGTGACGAAGAGGTAGTACCAGCCGTATGACGTCGCTGTTCCCCTCGATACCTCAGACACCAACGCCAAAGCTGCTGGACTGTAAACGGAGTAACCGGTCCAGGCGAGCACCACGAGCAGCATGGCTAATGGTTTGGAGCTCACGGAGGAGAGGAGTAGGGTGGAAGCCGCTCCCAGGGTGAAGCCGATCAGCATGGGGTAGTACCTACCGACCCTATCCGCCATAGCGCCTGAGGACATCGAGGCTAAGCCGTAGGAGAGCCTCGCCAACGTCATAACAATCCCTATGAGGAACTCCGACATCCCTAGGTCGCTGAGGTAGAGAACTATCAGCGAGGTAGCTAGGTAAAATCCCGAGTTGAAGAGGGAAGCTACTGTCAGTAGCTTGAGGATCATCCTCTCAGCCTATCTAGGAAGGAGCCCAGTCTCGCTATCCCCTCCTCGAAGACCTCGGGTCTAGCCCCGAAGCCTATCCTGAGGTGCTTCTCGATCCCGAAGCATGAGCCGGGAACTAGGAAGACGCCCTCCTCCCTGAGCAACCTAAGGGCCAGCTCCTCAGATCCTAAGTTGAGGTCATAGCCCGGGAATGCAACGCTCCCGGCCTTAGGAGGGACCCAGTGCAGGTAATCCCTGCTCTCCACAAGCTCCCTCAGCCTGGGGAGGTTCCTCCTCAGGATGCTCAGGCTCCTCTCGTATATCTTGCTAGCGTTCCTTATCGCTTCTGCAGCTATCTTCTCCACCAGGATGCTGTTGCTTATGGAAACGTAGTCCCTGCGCAGCTTCATCTCCTCTATAAGCCCCCTATCCCTGCTCGCTATCCACCCCAGCCTGAGGCCCGTTAAGGATAGGGGCTTGGAGAAGGACCTGGTCACGATGACCCTCTCGCTCAGGTCGGCGGCTGAGGGGGAGCTTGAATCTAGGAAGAGACCGTGATAGGACTCATCGCAGAGAAGGTAAGCTCCGGAGCTCTCAACGATCTCTATAACCCTTTTGAGCATCCCCTCATCCATCAGGCTGCCCGTTGGGTTGTGTGGGTTGTTCATTACGACGAGCTTCGTTCCACCATCCAGCATGCGCTCGAGCTCAGCCAAGTCCGGGAGCCATGATTCCTCCTCCCTCAGCCTCAGCAACCTGACCTCAGCTCCTAGGGATTTAGGAGCACTGTAGAGCTGCTGATAAGCTGGGAATATTGAGATTACCTTATCCTCAGGCTCAAGGAGGGTGTAGAAGACCTGGAAGTTCGCCTCTATGGCCCCCCTCGTTATCAGAACGTCATCGGGCTCCACCCTCCTGTAGAGCTTGGCTATGCCCTCCCTGAGCTCTGGCAAGCCCTCAGTGTGGCCGTAATCCAGGGTGAGATCCCTAAGCTCCTCCAACAGGTCCTCCCTACCTATGAGGCTGAGAAGCTCGCCCAACCTGAAGGGGGCGACGCAGGTCTCAGCTATGTTGAGCTTAGCCAAATGCTCATAGCTGCTCATGTACCTCTCGACGAGGAAGGGTTCAACTTTCATGCGGCAGCATGGGATGGGTAAACTTATAAAAAGATCTCAGGACTCAAGGCCAGCCGGGAGCCGAAGGAGATCCTGTGAGTGAAGATCCCCCTCCGAATTCCGATGATGTTCCTCAGTGTACTCAAGAACTTCCAGCACTATGGCATTCCCTGACCACTCGTCGGTCATCACAGTAGTGGTAATATTACGACAGTGGTCAGTGGTGTGTGAGGCGGTGCGCGTGACTTATACAAAAACCGTGAGGAGGGAACCGAAGGAGAAGCTTGAGAGACCGAAGGGAGAGAAGGATTGGAGTGGGTTTCTGAGCGAGTCGGTCGATGAGGTGATTAAGGGGAAGAGGGAGGGGCCTTCGAGAGGCTCAGGGAGCTGAGGCTTGAGCACCTCGGTGAGGTGGAGGAATCGAGCAGGAGGTTCAGGAGGGAGTTCTCCCTTGGTATTGGTTGATGCAGATCTAACGGGGAGCGAGGGAGGAAGATAGGGCGATGCCATCTCGCTGATCACCCCGATAGAGTACCTGAGGGGTATCCCGGCCGAGAGGAGGAGTGATGTGAAGGGGCTTGAGGAATCTTTCTCCGTCCAAATAGATAATGAGGTTATCCTGAAGTACTGCCAGCTGTATGATTCACTTAGGTCCTAGGGAAGATCCCTCGGGGACGCGGATCTCCTAATAGGTGCTACGGCCATATCGAGGGGTATGGAACTCCTCACGGGGAACAGGCACCTCAGTGTACTGGAGAAGCAGGGGTTAGGCTTCTGAGGTAATGTTATCCCTGTGGCTGAGCTCCCCGAGTGACTGAGTGGCGCCGTACTTAGGTCATCTTCCGTAGATCCCTCTCCACATCTCCTCGAACTCCTCCTCGTACCGCTTTGCCAGGCCCTCATCGTGTATTACGATGAGGTTCTCATCGTTCCTCCTATCAGCTGCAACAGTATAGTTGAAGCTTCCCGTAGCCACAATCTTGCCATCCACGACGGCAAATTTGTTATGCATCGAGTACTCATTCTTATCGAGAGCCACTTCTATGCCCGCAGCGACGAGCTTCCCGTACTGGGAGTAGCTTGATAGCTGCTCCCTCTCCAGGATCACCCTAACTTTAACCCCTCTTTGCTTAGCCCTCACGAGAGCATCAGCTATATCTGAGTGAGTGAACGAGTAGACAGCCACATCTATAGTTTCATTAGCCCTATCAAAAATAGCTATTAGGTGCGAGCTGCAACCATCCTCCGGGCAGAAGAGAGCTAATATATCACATTTAGCTGATGCCTTTTCCGTCACCGTATTCGTTTTGAAAGGACTCCCGATGCTCATCATCAGTCCTATAGCTAGTATGATCACGAGTGCGACTAAGATCCCCCTCATACCCCTATATCCCTTCCTTGAACTATTTATAGCTAAGGAGGGGTGGGATCTTCGCTCAGATCTTGAATTAACATCGCGCACCCA
>CALJEO010000018.1 GCA_938073845.1 uncultured archaeon | reverse complement strand
AATATACCTTCCTCCCTCGTCAACATGAGCGCCCAGTTGTAGGCCACCTCAGTGCTCACCTCTATCTTCCTATCTATTAGGGATTCATCGTATATCTTTGGGACGATCGCCTCCCTCATGTTCTTCAATCCCTGTATCCTATGCCCCAGCTCGGGCTCAGCAGCCACTAACTGGACGCTGGGCTTCCTCTCCTTGAGGTATCTCCCGGCCCCCATCAGGGTACCGCTGGTCCCCAGCCCGGCGACCAGATGCGTTATCCTGCCATCTGTGTCGTGCCATATCTCGGGCCCCGTGGTCTCGTAATGGGCCCTTGGGTTAGCGGGATTATCGAACTGATTGGGCATGAAGTAGGAATCTGGGTCCTGCTCATAGATCCTCCTAGCCTCGAGTATGGCACCATCCGTCCCCCTATCCGGGGGCGTGAGTATCACTTCGGCACCGTAGGCCTTAAGCATGAGGACCCTCTCCAGGCTGACGCTGGCAGGCATCACGAGCAGGCACCTGTAACCTTTAGCTGCAGCTATCATAGCCAAACCGATTCCAGTGTTGCCCGAGGTGGGCTCCAGTATCACCTTGCCCCTCGTGAGCTTGCCCTCCTTCTCAGCCTCCTCTATCATCCTCAAGCAGATCCTATCCTTAACAGAACCTCCCGGGTTGAGGCCCTCCAGCTTAACGTATATCTCGACCTTAGGGTTTGGGTTTAACCTGTTTATCCTAACGAGAGGGGTCCTGCCTATCAGATCCGTGATGTCGCTGGCGTACCTCATAGGCCCTATGATGCAGCCACGCTTATAAATATAATACTATTGTTATATCAGTGGTGCCATGGTTGTGGTACTGCTCAGGATCAGCGAGCTCAGGGTCCATGAGATGACCGAAAGGGAGAGGGTTGAGGAGATTAAGGAGAGCATCCTGAGGGAGGGAAGGTTAAGGAGACCCATTCTGGTCGATGAGAGGACGATGATTGTGATAGACGGCCATCACAGACTCCAGGCGTTGAGGGAATTGGGATGCGAGTTTATTCCAGCCATGCTTGTGGATTATATGAGGGATGATATATGCGTGGAATCTTGGAGGGATCACTGCTCGATCTCGAAGGAGGATGTGATTAGGGCTGGCCTGACGGGAAATCCCTTCCCCCCTAAGACAAGCAAGCACTCCGTAGTATGCGGAGGGTGCAGGAAACACGTTGAGCACTTGGAGGAGGAGCTCCATATCCCAATATCGATATTGGGCTCAGCTACTGATCATGAGCGATTATAGGAGGATGCTGGGAGATGAACTCTGCGTAAGGAGAAGGGCGCTCTCCCTACGCCGGCATTACCCGGATCAGGTTCGAGGGGTCGGCAGCCACCAGCTGCTAATGGGAGGCCGTGTTCTATGCTGTGGACCTGATCTGGAAGGCTCTCGCATCTCAAATACCCGAAAGGCTCACCGCAGGGCACTTCCTATCAGTGGTGGCGGAGACGCTGAGCATGATAGATCCAAGGGATAAGAAGTACAGGATCCTAGTTGAGCCGAACCCCGGAGGATGGGGTGCTGCCATCGATAGGGATGGCGAGTCCATACTAGTGGCCTCGGCAGATGGTGAGACCTACGCGCACCCCGCTGAGGTGCTGGAGAGGGAGTACCCCGTAAGGGTCGAGTGCATGAGGCTCAACCTAGAGGACGGTGTGGGACACGGGAGGTTCAGAGGAGGATTCGGCATGAGGAAGGATCACAGGATATTGGCTGAGGGAGCTGAGCTCGTCTGCTCAATAAACAGGATAAGCTACCCTCCATGGGGGGTCGATGGTGGCCTACCCGGATCCTGCAACCACATCGTGATCTTAAGGGACGATAGGGTTATCTGGGATGGGGGGAGGGCTTTCAACATGAGGTTACTGAAGGGCGATATCGTGAGCATGAGGAGCGGGGGAGGTGGAGGCTGGGGATCACCTCTTGAGAGGGATCCCAAGCTCGTTCAGTGGGATGTCATGAATCGCTACATAACGATTCAGCAGGCTAGGGAGATATACGGGGTTGTGATAAACCCTAAGACGCTAGAAGTGGACTTAGAGGCAACTGAGAAGCTGAGGAAGGGGAGGCGCTGAGGATGAGCGTGAGGAGGATCAACCTATCCGCTGATTTCTGGGGTAGCGTGAAGGAGCATGTTCTCGAGCTATTGACAGGGGATATACTGCAGTCAGGAGTGGCTGTGGTGAGGCCGGGGGAGAGATATCCTCCCCAGGGATTCAGCTCGCATCCTGAGAGCGATGAGCTCTCCTTCATGATATCGGGAACCCTGAGGTTCTGCACAGATAAGGAGGAGCTTGTGCTGAAGCCAGGGGATCTCCTGCTAAACCCCAAGGGGACGCCCCACTACATCGAGAACGTGGGGAACGAGGAAGCAAGGGTCCTCTGGGTCTTGGCGCCGAAGATAAAGCTCTGAGGAATCCTCTTAAGCGACCTCAAGCCCTTTATATTTTTCAAGAGCTCAGTGGTCGGTGATCCCATGGCAGCTGTGTTCGAGAGCAGGTTGAGCAGGCTGATCAGCTCGATGAGGGAGTCCGGCGTAGTGGGTGCCCTAGTATCTCCTGGGACCAACCTGTTCTACCTAACGGGGCTATCACCATCAGCTACATTGGAGAGGCTCTTCGCCCTCCTTGTCTCCTCTAACGGTGAGGTCTCGCTCCTAGCGCCCAAGCTCTATGAGAACGAGCTTAAGGGGACTTGGATAAAGGATGTGAGGATCTGGAGCGATTCGGAGGATCCATACGAGATACTCAAGGGGATGATCGAGAAGCATTTCGGGAGATCGGGAGGCATAGCTGTTGATGACTGCATGCAGGCAGTCCACCTCCTCAGGATCTACGGGTTCCTCAGGAACTACGATCTGAGACCCCTGGGAGGGCTGATCTCGGGGCTGAGGATTTTGAAGGATGAGGGCGAATTGGAGTTGATGAGGGAGGCCGCGAGAATAGCTGATGAGACGATGGAGAGGATAATCAGCGAGGATCTTAGGGGGAAGAGGGAGAAAGAGGTTGCTAGGATGATAGAGAATACGATAGTGGATTTAGGAGCTGATAAGTTCTCATTCGATGCGATAGTGGCTTCGGGGCCAAACGGGGCCAATCCTCACCACACTCCCGGCGAGAGGAGGATCTCGGAGGGCGATGTACTCATACTCGATTTCGGGGCCAGGTACAGGGGCTACTGCTCAGACATAACGAGGACCTTCTCGATCGGAAAGCCCCATGAGAGGGCCATCGAGGTGTACGAGGTGGTCAAGGAGGCTCAGGAAATGGCTGTTCAAGCGGTTAGGGAGGGTGTAGTGGCTAGGGAGGTGGATGCAGTGGCCAGGGGAGTGATAGCGAGCAAGGGCTACGGTGAGCGCTTCACCCATAGGACTGGCCACGGCTTAGGTCTCGACATACATGAGGATCCATACATAGCCCCGAACAGTGAGACCGAGTTGAGGAACGGGATGGTTTTCACTATAGAGCCAGGTGTATATTTGGGGGGTGAGTTCGGGGTTAGGATAGAGGACGACGTGGCCCTCATCGGAGGAAGAGGTGAGAGGCTGACCAGAACAACCAGGGAACTGCTGACCCTATGAGAACCTCCGAGGTTCTCTATCCAATGGATGATACGGTTAACCTATTTTTTTAGTTGTATCTCTATGATCGATGTGGATCCCGAGAACCTCCCTTCGAGTGAGCGAGGAAGCTGAGAATGCGCACGAGTACCTCGCTGCAAGGGGTTTCGAAGTACACTCGGTCTGCTGCAAATGCGGAGGAATTGATGAGACCTCATCAGGGTTAAGTGAGAGTGATGAGCTCGAGCCCGGAAGCATGAATCCGTATGCAACCCCTTGGTTCAAGCCGAGCTCCTGAATGACATCGGTACCCAATTGAACCTGGTAGTCGGGCTATGCGTGGGTCACGACACCCTCCTCATGATCACTCCAAGGCCCCCGTCACTTACTGAAGGGCAGGGTCACCGGTCACGACCCAGCTGCCGCGTATATGCGCTGGATTACTTCAGGGAGAGACTGGGGATCACCTAACTGTCCGATTACTTATCACATGATGAAAACCAAATATCCGGTCCTCCCTCATGCAGGATGGATCCGCCATCCTCAATCCCTGTTACGTATGAACGTTAAATTTAACACTGGCTCCCGACCCGAAAGCTTTAATAAGAAGCGGCATTAAGCGTGACGGGTTCAACATGGAGTTGAGTGAGAACCTGAATAGGGCTGCCTCCTTCACCGGTAAGCTGTTCAGCGATATAGGGAACCTGATCCTCCTGATAGTCATCGGCCTGATACCAATAGTCAACTTCATCCTGATAGGATATATGGCCAGGATAATCAGGGAGAGTCCTGAGGAGCCGCCGAAGCTATCTGATTATGGTAAGCTCTTCGTCGACGGTCTACTGGTATTGATAGCGTACATCATATACGCTCTGATACCGATAGCGATAATGGGGGTCGGGGTTGCCCTCGTCCTCCCGACCTTGAGAATGCCTCCTCAGGAATGGATGCCCTCGGCACTTCTAGTCCTCTCCCCGTTCCTGCTGGTGGGCCTGGTACTATTGTTCGCATTCATGATCATAGGGGTGATGGCCGTAGGGAACATGGTGAGGACAGGGAACTTCTCGAAGGTATTCGCCTTCAGCGAGAACTGGCAGCTGATTAAGAGAGTCGGCCTCGGGAGTTACCTGATCTGGCTCGTGGTGATGTTCCTGATATTCATCATAGTGGGAGCGGTGGGCTCCGTGATCCCATGGGTTGGCGGAGCCATAGCGTCGGTTTTCTCATACGTCTTCTTCGGGAAATCGCTAGCTCTAATACTCGATGAGGTGAAGGGGTATCCTTAATTTTTCAGTGACCTTTTTTAATAGGTGAGCAGCTTGAGGTATGAGATCACGTCCAGGCCCAGCTACAGCCTGCTTAAGATAAGCCTGAGCCCTGGGGAGAGCGTCACAGCCGAGGCTGGAGCTATGATATTCATGACTGACCTCGAAGTAAGGACTCAGGCTTACGGGGGTATAGCTAGCTCCCTGAAGAGGGCATTCCTGGGAGGGGAGTCCCTGTTCCTGAACACCTTCACGGCCAGGGGGGAGGGCGAGCTTTGGCTAGCTCCCGGACTTCCAGGTGATATAGTGGCGATAGAGCTCGACGGTAAGAAGGACCTGATAATTCAAGACACAAGCTACCTGGCTCACTCAGGTGACATAAGCATTGATACTGTTTTTACAGGAGTCAAGGGCCTATTGGCTGAGGGGCAACTCTTCTGGCTGAAGCTCAGCGGCAGTGGTACCGTTTGGTTGGGGAGCTACGGGGCCTTGGAGGTGAGGGAACTCAAAGTCAACGAGAGAGCCACGATAGACAACTTCCACCTGGTGGCAATGGACTCAACGGTAAGTTGGAACGCTAGGCTGTTCGGCAGTCTGAAATCAGCTGTCTTAGGAGGGGAGGGGATAGTGATAGATCTAAGGGGTCCTGGGAGGGTTTACGTTCAGACTAGGAATCCTACGGCCTTAGCGGAGTACGTGTATAGTTACGTGAGAGCTAGAACGGGCT
>CALJEO010000017.1 GCA_938073845.1 uncultured archaeon | reverse complement strand
GGCGATCTCGTGGCCCAGCACCAAGGGAAGCCTCCGGGCCTCATAGTCTCCCGAGTAGAGTGCCTTATCCGTACCGCATATACCGACCCTCCTGATGGCGATCCTCAACCAACCCCTGCTCGGTTTCGGGAGATCGATCTCCTCCAGCCTCAGGTCCCCAGGGGAATGAAGAACAATTGCTCTCATGGTGAGTTGTCAGGCAGCGGGAATGCTTTAAATATATGGGGGAGGATTGGGAGGGCCCCCCCATGGTCAGAGTATATGGGTTGAGTAAGCTGGGAGCTGTTATCATTACTTTTGGTTTTAGTGGTAGCTGCTGTTGCCGCCTACTTCCTTCTCACCCCTCCTCCGGCCCCAACCACTACGCCAAAGAGGGTCAAGGTGGCGATACTCTTCGATGTCGGGGGGAGGGGTGACCTCAGCTTTCAATGACATGGCTTACCTAGGCGCGACTAGGGCTGAGAAGGAGTTAGGTGTGCGGATAGAGACCCTTACGCCGAGGTCCCTGGCTGACATGGTCCCGCTGCTCGAGGACCTAAGCAGGAGAGGGGAGTACGATCTCCTGGTCCTGGTAGGATTCCTATGGACGGATGCCCTGAACAAGACAGCCGATAAGTTCCCGAACCAGAAGTTCGCGCTGGTAGATGCTTCAACAAACGTCCAGAGGCCTAACGAAGTCGATATATTGTTCAGGGAGCAGGAATGCGCTGCCATGGTAGGAGTGCTAGCTTCGGGTATGGCCAAATCGCTGGGAGGCAACAAGGTGGGTGCAGTGGCTGGGATGGACATACCTCCACTCTGGAAGTTCCACATAGGCTACCTATACGGGGTTAAGTACTACGAGAGGAGGACGGGGGAGAGGATCGACTTCGTCTGGCAGTACACGGGGACGTTCACAGATACGCAGGCAGGCTACAATGCTGCAATGACCTTGCTTCAGCAGGACGTGAGGGTCCTCTATGGGCTGGCCGGACTCACCCACGTCGGGATGTTCAATGCCGTAAGGGATTGGAACTCGAGGCACGGTAAGATAGTGGCCCTAGCTATAGGCCAAGATGCGAGCCAGGAATGGATCTCCCCCAAAGATATCCCGCTGAGCGGCTCGAAGAGGGTGGATGTTGCTGTATACACGGCAATAGAGATGGTCGTCAAGGGGACTTGGAGGGGAGGCATAACTACGCTGGGGCTCAAGGAGGGAGGGGTCGGTGTCTGGGACCTGGATGGTGTGAGGGAGTTCGCTGAGCTAGCTGCTGAGACCAAGCAGCTGAAGGATATGAGCCCGGAGGATGTGGTTAGGATTGTGGAATCCCAGAGGAGGGCTTACATACCCGCTGAGGTTCAGAGTATAGCTGAGGAACTGAGGCAGAAGGTGATTAACGGGGAGATAAGGTTCAAGATGCCGGTCACCCATGACGAGTATGATTCCATAGTGAGAGAGCTCCTAGCCGGAAACCTAGATGCAGCCCTCGAGAAGGGCTGAACCCTCATCCCAACTTTTTATATTTCCCCCGCACTGAGCCCTATGGGACCACTCTCCTGCCGAGCTGTTCTAGGGGACCCAGGTGATCCTCAGGTGCTGGTCGAAATGAGAGGTATAAGGAGAAGGTTTATCCTGACGGTGTTGTCGCGCTGAGGGGTGTTGACTTCGAGATAGCTGAGGGGGAGATTCACGGCCTCCTGGGGGAGAACGGTGCCGGTAAGACCACCCTCATGAGGATACTCTACGGGGAGATAAAGCAGACGAGCGGTGAGATACTGCTTCAAGGTAGGAAGGTCAGCTTCAGAGGACCCTGGGACGCTATGAGGAACGGGATAAACATGGTCTACCAGAGGTTCTCCCTTATCCCAACGCTAACTGTGGCTGAGAACTTCCACCTTTACCTCAGCTCCCTCTCCAAGGTGAGCGCCGAGGAGGCTAGGGGGAGGGCCGAGTCCGTCATGGAGAGGTTGAGGTTCAAGGTGCCCCTCGATTCGCCCGTCGAAGAGCTTCCAGTGGGGGTTCAGCAGAGGGTGGAGATAGTGAAGGTGCTCCTCTCCAAGCCGAAGCTGATAATACTCGACGAACCGACATCAGTGCTGACGCACTTGAGAGCAAGGAGCTCTTCAGTATGCTAAGGGAACTGAGAGCGGAGGGCATCTCGATAGTCTTCATAACGCATAAGCTGAGGGAGGTGAAGGAGCTCGCTGATAGGGTAACTGTCCTGAGGGGAGGGGATAAGGTGGGCACCTTCAGCACGGAAAGCGTGAGCGAGGAGGACTTAGCCCTGATGATGGTGGGGAGGAGCGTACTGCCCGCCCGGAGGAGGCCCTCCTCTCCAGGGGAGGAGGTGCTCAGGGTGGAGGACCTCTGGGTGAGGGACGAGAGGGGTGTTCAATCCGTCAGGGGGGTCTCCTTCGAGCTCAAGAGGGGAGAGATCCTTGGTATAGCTGGTGTTCAGGGAAACGGTCAGCTGGAGCTTGCTGAGGCCTTAGCTGGAATAAGGAGTGTTGAGAGAGGGAGGATACTCCTGAGGGGGGAGGAAATAACGGAACTTCCTGCTGGGGAGAGGTACAGGAGGGGGATCGCTTACGTTCCAGATTCGAGGGCGGTGGGCCTGCTCCTCGATATGAGCGTGATGGAGAACTCTATCCTTACATCCCTGGAGAGGTTCCTGGGGGCTTTCGGAAGGATAATCTGGCCATTAGCTGTTGAGAGGGCTAATGAAATCATCAGCAAGTTCAACGTGATCGTTAGCTCCTTGAAAGCGCAGGTAAGGTATCTGAGCGGTGGGAACCAGCAGAGGCTCCTAGTTGGTAGGGAGATCCTCAAGGATCCGGATGTGCTCGTGATATGCGAGCCCACTCAGGGACTGGACATAGCCGCCACAGAGTTCATAAGGAGCACTATGCTCAGGTTCAGGGATGAGGGGAAGGCCCTGATAGTCATATCCACGGATCTTGATGAGGTCTTCGAGCTGAGCGATAGGATCGCTGTGATGTACGAGGGGAGGTTCTTGGGTATGGGAAGGAACGAGGACTTCACCGCGGAGAGGGTAGGTCTCCTCATGGGTGGTGTTAGTGCCTAGAAGATTGATCGTTGAGATCTCCCTCTCCATAGCGTTGAGCTTCCTCTCAGGATACCTGATGCTCTCCCTGATGGGCTACGATGCCGCTAGGGTCTTCGCTCTGGTGCTGTCTGAGGGGCTGAGGAACCCTTCCTACCTCATGATCAGGAGCACTCCCCTCATGCTAGCTGCCCTGGCCTTCTCAATACCCTCAATCACCGGGGTCTTCAACATAGGAGGGGAGGGGCAGTTCTACCTGGGTGCCCTTCTCTCCCTCACCCTGGCCCACTACCTGGGCAACGGCCCGCTGGCCCTCGCAGCTGGCTGCTCCTCAGCCAGCCTACTGGCGCTGCTAATCTCCTACATAAGGGTGAGGAGGGGCGTCAACGAGGTTGTGACCTCGATAATGCTCAACTGGATCTCCTACTTCCTCACGGCCTACCTGATAACAACATACCTCTACGATCCCCTGATGCCCTATCAGTCCGTCTCCGTGCCTAGAGCGGCTAGGATAGGCTCACTAGCTGTTGGATCAACATCAGTACCCCTGATCTTCCCAATAGCTCTACTGGTATCGATAGCGATGTACTTCCTGATATTCCACTCCGGCTTGGGCTACGAGATGAGGATCTCAGGTGCATCCCCAAGATCAGCTAGGTACGCTGGGATGAACCCTGAGAGAGCCATCTTAATCTCCATGACCCTAGGAGGGGCCATGGGAGGATTGGGTGGGGGCTTGCTGGTGTTGGGCCATACGCATGCGATAGATTCAACGATGTCCGGGCTCTATGGGATGGGGTTCGCTGGCATAGGGGCTGGGCTCCTGGGAAGGAACAACCCCATAGGCATAGTGCTCTCATCCCTCTTCCTATCGATGCTGATAATAGGGGGAGAGGCCGCTGAGCTCAGGGCTGGGGTACCTACAGAGCTCGCTGACGCTCTCATAGGTATCATCGTGATGGTGCTCTCCGCTCCCCATCTGCTCAGGTTG
>CALJEO010000016.1 GCA_938073845.1 uncultured archaeon | reverse complement strand
TTCTCAAGACCTCAGTCATTCAAATCACCTCACGAAATAAAAATGAGGTGACACTTTCATTTCTTCTTCCTTTCCCTGGGGACAACATCGAGTACTATGCCTGCCGCTACCGTTATCCCCATGTCCCTAACTGCGAACCTCCCGAGCGGTGGGAACTCGCTGTACTTCTCGATCACGAAGGGCTTGAGGGGCTCGAACTTCACTATGGCAGCATCTCCTCTCCTTATGAAGCTCGGTTTCTCCTCGAGGACCTGACCGCTCCTGGGATCTATCTTCTTCTCTATCGAGACCATCTTACAGGCCATATGGCCGGTATGGGCATGGATCACGGGCGTGTAACCAGGGGCTATTGCTGTCGGATGCTGGAGGACGACTATCTGTGCGGTGAACTCCTTGACTACCGTTGGTGGGTTGTTCGGGTGGCCTACGACATCTCCCCTCTTTATATCCTTCTTATCTATTCCCTTTATGTTTATCCCTATGTTGTCTCCCGGCTCAGCCTTATCTAGCCTCTCGTGGTGCATCTCGATGCTCTTAACCTCGGCGGTCTTTCCTAGGGGCTCTATCACTATCGTATCCCCTGGTTTGAGGACCCCCGTCTCCACCCTGCCGACGATCACAGTGCCCACTCCCGTTATGGAGAAGACGTCCTGTATCGGTATCCTGAGCGGCTTGTCCACAGGCTTGGGCGGTGCGACGAAGGTATCTAGGACCTCGTAGATCGTAGGTCCATTGTACCAAGGTGTCTTGTCGCTCCTGCTAACAACGTTATCTCCCTGGAGACCGCTGGTCGGTACAAATTGGATCTTGGAGGGATCGTAACCTACCCTCTTGAGGAGATCCGAAACCTGAGCCCTCAGCTCCTCATATCTCTCCTTCTTGTAGCCCACAGTGGGATCGTCCATCTTGTTTATAGCGACGGCTAGCTGATTGACCCCTAAGGTCTTTATCAGGAAGACGTGCTCTATCGTCTGTGCCTGGACCCCTTCCCCGGATTTAGCTGAAACTACCAGTATGGCAGCATCGGCCTGACTGGCACCTGTTATCATGTTCTTAACGAAGTCCCTGTGTCCGGGGGCGTCTATTACGGTGATCATCTTATGGGGTGTCTCCACCTTGGTGTGGAACAGGTCTATGGTCATCCCCCTCTCCCGCTCTTCCTTGAGCCTATCCACGACCCACGCGAATCTCGCGTCAGCAGCTAGCTCCTCAGGAGGAAGCTCCTCTACTAACTTAAGGTCATAGAAGAGCCTCCCAATAATTGTGGACTTTCCGTGATCCACATGGCCTACGAATATCAGGTTCACGTGCTCTTTCTCAGGCATCATATCACCCTGCTGGTACGATCGGAACCATCGATTCCGGTGAGTCACGCATTTTTAAATATGATATGGAGCCCTCACCTCGCGAGCGGGGCTCGCATAATCGCTTAATTAGATAAACCCACACCCCATTAAAAATAAGATATTTAATTCTCTGATGACTTTTTAATATGATTACTTGAATCCTCAGTTAAATAGGCTCCCTCCATACGTTGTGTTCGCCTACTCGGTGTGCTGAGGGCAGCCTCCATGCACGCAAGTTACGGGACCCCCGAGATCGCCGGGGGAGAGTGTGTCATCATGTAACAGCCCAGATCCATTAGGAGAATCTTTTTAAGATTTGGCTCAGCCTACTCCCGATGCAGGGGAGCGAGGAATTGGGGCTGAGGTATAAGGAAATCACCGCTTGGGTGCTGACCCTACCCCCTCTCTTAGCATTGGTATCTAGTTACCTCTCCTCTAGGCTCCATATATTTGATAGGGATCTCGGTGCTAGGATAAGCATAGTGCTCATGATAACTGCGATGTTCATATTCATAACAGCGGATAGGTACGTGAGGATGCTGATCTCATTGAAGGTCGAGGAGATTTCCCATATGATTGCGCTCTACAGAAGGGCGATGACACTCCTGGGCGTCGTGATACCCGTACTGGGGTTCATCTCGGCGTTAGCGGTGGGTTACCCGGATGCTCCGCTAACATCCCTCTCATTCACAGCGATATCCCTGAGCGGGCTCGGGTCCGCCTGGAAGAGGTTCTACGATAGGTTAACCGGTAGGATGGTATTGCCCTCTGAGGAGAGAAGGCCCGCAAAAAAGAGTTAATTTAACTCAAGAGTTTACTTATCTCCTCCATCAACCTCTCAGCTTCTCTTCTTTCCTTTCCCTCCACTAAAACCCTTATCTTATGCTCCGTTTTAGATGGCCTCACTAGGGCCCATAGTTCCCCGGATGAAATCCTAACACCGTCCGTCAAGTCCACCTCCATGCCCTCCTCCTTAGCCAACCTGATGAGCTTTCTCCCCAATTCCTCCCACTCCTTAGTGGATGGGAAGTTCCTCCTCAGGACTTGGTACCTGGGGAAGCCCTCGAGTATATCGCTCAGACTGGAACCCCGGGAGGAGATGAGCTCTAGGATGAGGGAGGCAGCGAGAGGACCATCCCTGCCAAGATGAAACTCCGGTAGTATCACACCACCGCAGCTCCCCTCACCGCCAACCGTGGCTCCCACTTCCTTCATCTTATGGGCAACGTAGGCCTCCCCAACGGGTGTCCTATATATCTCAGCGTTTCTCCTCTTTGCTATGTGGTCGAATATCCTTGAGGATGCCACGTTCACCACGAGCTTCCCGCCGCCTCTCCTCTCCAGCACGTAGTCGACGACTAGAGCGAGGGTCATATCCTCGGGCAGCACATCCCCGCTCTCAGTGACCAGGGTGAGCCTGTCAGCATCGGTATCATGAGCTAGACCTAGATCGGAACCGGTGGCTACTACTATCTTAGAAAGGTCCTCCAAGGTATCCGGTCTCGGTTCCAGATCTCTGACGAATATGCCTGGGGCTGAATTTATCGTTATGGTCTTCACGCCAAGCTCATTGAGGAGATAGGGGGTTACGTAAGCCCCAGCGCCTCCGTTGACATCTAAGCACACCTTGAGCTTGCTCTCCCTCACTCTATCGATATCAACGAACCTCATAAGGTCCTCTAGATAATCAGCAGTGACATCATAGCTCTCCTCCCTCCCCAACTCGTTCCAAGGCACTGATTCGAAGACGCCCCTCCCGAACTCCTCCCTCAGGGACTCCATCTCATCGGGATGTAAGAGTATGCCCTCCCTACTCAGGAGCTTCAGAGCGTTCCACTCAGGCGGGTTGTGACTGGCTGAGATGACCACACCCCCATCAGCACCGTACCTGTCCGTAGCCCACTCTATGGTCGGCGTAGGGGCTATACCTATGTTCAGCACGTTGACCCCGGCTGACACTAAGCCGGCGACGACAGCCCTCTCCAGAGCTTCTCCGCTCGGCCTGGTGTCCCTCCCCACTACGACCAGAGATCCCTTGCCGAGCCTCCTTCCGAATATGTTAGCGAGCAGCATAGCCGCGCTAACATCGAAACCGTGTCCGAAGATACCCCTAATCCCCAGAGGCGTGAAGATCAGGCTCAATGAGGACCCTCCCGGAACGCGCGTAAGACCTCACCACGGGAAGCACTACCGCTAGGATCATCAGGAAACCCACCACTTCCGAGGCTGGGGATAGCGGGCTCGACTTGATTATCATTACCAAGCTGGTACCCATCGCATTCAACACACCACCCACCGCGAAGCCTGCGAGGAAGGGCAGCGCCCTCCCATGGATGAACTCCCTGCCCCTGTACCTCTCAGCTAAGTACCTGAGGAAACTGGTGATCATGTAGAGAACTGCGTACTGTGGGAGGAGGAGCCCTAAGAGCACACCTATGGCACTTATCCCAAATACCGGAAATAGACCTTTCACTAAGAAGGCAAGAGCACCTACAGCGAATCCCTCTAGGAAATAGTCAAGTCTCCAGCCCATCAGCTGTCCCATCACCATCAGAAGCCCCTCCTCAGGATAGGTCGTTTCCGCCATCATAAGGGGCCTCTTAGCAGCTCCCCAGATGTGGAAGCATATGAGCAGTAATAATCCTCCTACAATCGCTCCGAAGATCATTCCTAAGACCTGGGATCTGAACATGATGCTTGTCCTCATTCCCGTATCGGATGAGAACTTGAATCCCTCCGCGGAGGCAGTTGGTTGAGCCGATACTGAGTCCGTTATCATCGCATTCACTGCACCCGAGAAGAAAGCATCCGTGGAGGCCCTACTGAGGGCTCCGGATGAGAAGAAGATGCTGTCTAGGATCCCCCTTACGCCTAGGTTGACTGGCACTATCCAGTTGCCCATACCGAGGGTCCATATGTAGCCCTGCCAGTAGATCAGCTGAAGGGTCAGTATCGCTAGGGCGATTGTTGGGCTGATGCCGAGGGCGGATATGAGGAAAAGACCAGCGATGAATGTGAGTATCCAACCCAAGAGGACCCACTTCCCAGTTAAGGGCTCGTTCCTCCACTCCCTGAAGTTCCTGATTATGTACTTGCTCCCCAGAAGGATGGGGATTAGACCTACAGCGACGTAAAGGCCTGTGCTCAGATGGTACCAGGGTATCGGACCATTCATAGCGGAGTTCGAGACGTAGAAGGAGAAATCATGACCACTCTCGTAAGGCAAAAGGCCCATCCTGACTAAAATAGGTGGTATCAGCAGGTAAGAGACTATCGCGGTCACCCATATGGATATCTGCACCCCTAAGGGTATCAGGAAGGACCAGGCAATGAGGTCGGGGGTTATCTGCGTCCTCTCATCCATTCCGAAAGCCCCACCGGGGAAGGAGCTCTGGAGGTGCGGTGTCAGATCGAACCTGAGGTCGGCAGTTGGGAAGCCCTCCCACATGGCTTCTAAGAGGTGTCCCCTCTGAAAGAGTGAGATCGTGAATCCGAAGAGAAGGCCGAGCCACAGGAACCTGATCTCCCTCCCTCTCTCCCTCACTATCCTGGAGAAACTTGCCGTTACAGTAGCTACGGGGAAAACGAGCTTCTCCCTCTCTATGTAAAACCTCCTCAGCGGTATCACGTTGAAGTAGGAGAATAGGGAAAGCACTATGGCGAATAGCATTGCGTAAACTAGAGGGAGAGCCCAGGCGCCCAAGTTGAGATCACCACCCAGTAGGAGGCTCCTCAGGGCATCTTCGTCCCTCGTTATAAGGAAATTAGGAAGTATCTGCTTCAGCGGAAAGTCCCTGGAGAGGGCAGCTATGGCCCAGGAGGGGAGGAGATACTGCCATCCTATGAAGAGCACGGTGATCACTTCCACCGATCCGAAGATGACACCCATCTCACCTAAGGAGAGGGGTTTCCTGCTCAGGCCGGAGAGCGCATAGGATAAAACTACCACTACGAGCGCTGCCTCCCCGGTCCAGCTGTAACCACCGGCCCCCCTTATTATCGTCTGACCGAAGATCACTAGGAGACCGAAGGATAAGGACAGGAGAATTGCCCTTAGCGTGAAGGCCGCTTCCTGGGATTCCCCCAAAGGATCACCTAGCTCAGTGGAGCAGCCCACTTTTTATACTTAAGTGGTGATCAGTGATAGAGGAGGAAACATCCCTGCTAATACCTATGGACTCCCTCATCAAGTCTATCGCCTCCGGAATGGCGGAGAAGATCCCATATAGAGAGAGCACGCTCAGCGAGCTCCCGTCCTTAGAGAGCTGCAGGGATCTGAGGAAAGTTATTATCGAGAAGAGGGTGTACCTCCTGAAGAACGGGTAGTAAATACAGAGATCATTCAGGCTGACCTCCTCGTTAACTGAGCTCACCCTACTGGCTGAGAGGAGGTTGTCGACGAGAAACCCGTAGCTCTCCTTACGGGAGAGCTTAATCTCTAGCACGGCAGGCCTGAAGAAGGGGCAGCAGTAAAGTGAGTCCGAGACCCACCTTATTGATACCTCAGCTAATGGCAGTTCCCTCAGCCTAAACAGAGTGATATCCCTGGGACTCAGCTGAACCCCCGTACCCTCGAAGCTCAGCTTCACGCTGAGATCACTTGAATCGTACTCCAGGAGGAAGTCAACATCCTGAAGGAAATCCTCAAGAAAGCCGCTTACCTTTATCCCTCTCTCCTTGAAACGTTCGAACTGTGACTTACTGCAGAAAAGCCCGCCGATGCTGGATAACCCTCTGGAGAGCAATGTGGGCTGGTTAGAGAAGAAGCCTATCACCTTAATGTCAGGTTGGCTTCCCAGAGCGTCCGCAATATGGGAGGCGTAGGGATCGTGCCCCAGAATTCCGACCCTTATCATCTAGCTAAGCTCTCCCTCAGGGCATCGACAGCTGGCAGGGGAAGGCCCGCTAGACCATACATCACAGCGCCCCCAGCGGTGTATATCCTGCTCCCCTTGGCACCGACCATGTCGGCAGCTGCGCTCAAATGACCCCCACAAAGTACTGATATCTTAGCGAATTTCTCCATAGCGTCCACGATCTCAAGAGTCCCCCTTCTAGATTCAGGTTTCTCGAAGATACCCATGGGCCCGTTTGCTATCGCTATATCCGCATCCTTGAGCCTTTCCTTGTAGAGCTCGATCGTCCCGACGCCTATGTCCACGATCTCACTGTTCTCAGGGATCGCGTAAACGGGACGGTTCTCGAGGCCACCGTCCTCTCGCTTCACTAGGAAGTCCACTGGATAGAGGATCCTGCCGGAAGCTTCGCTTAGTATCTCCTTGGCTGCCGGGATGAGCAGGTCCAAGTCCTTCATCTTCTTCATCTTCCCGTCTAACTTATGGCCCGCTGCCAAAGCCAGTAGCATGCCCACGAGCCCTCCCGTGAGGACCTCAGCAGCCTTACCGTTCCTTACTGAGTGGACCATCACCTTCAGCTTATCCTGGATCTTCGCTCCCCCGAGTATCAGGACCCTCCTACCCTTCACGGAGTCGAGCTCGAGCATCTCGTTCAGCATCCTCTGCATGTTCCTGCCGGCAGCTGAAGGCAGGAGGTAGGGGAAGGCGACTAGTGAGGGCTGGCTCCTATGGGCCGCTTGGAATGCATCGTTAACGTAGGCGTCGAACAGAGGGGCAAGCCTATGAACGAGGTGTGTCTTTATCAGGTCCTTGGGATCTCCCTCAATGTTCTCCTCTGCTGTGAACCTGAGGTTCTCGAGCATCAGTACCTCACCACTCTTCATTCCCTTTATCCTACTCCTGACCTCGCTCGAGAAGACCCCATCAATGTACTCAACCTCTATTCCGAGCTCCTTGGATAGCTCAGCAGCGTGGGGTTCCGTGGTTATGAAATCACTGCTCCCAGGTCTCCCCTGGTGGGTCCCTATGACAACGGCAGCCCTCCTCTCAATCAACTCCTTCAGAGTCTTTGCAGCCTGCTTTATCTTTTCATTATCCATTATCTCCCCATTATCTCCTACAGGGACATTCATATCAGCTCTCAGAAAGACCTTCTTGTTCTCAACATAGAGATCATCGAGGGTGGGGATCCTCCTGGTCCTCATCATACCCCCTCCGCGTTACATCATATGAAAAATTAAAGTTTTATTCTACTTGTGGAGGAGTGGTCCCCCAAATTAGTAAAATATTTACACTTACTTGAGGAACTCTGAGAGAGCGTCCTTGCAGGCGCAAGACCTCTGTCTGGGGATCCTCCTGATAGTCTCCCCTAAGAGGACAGTCAGATCGCCTAGCCTCCTCGAGAAGATATCCAAGACTTCCTTATGCGTCAACTTCACCCTCCCACTCACACCGGCAGCGTAGTTCGTGACTATGGAGATGCTAGCGTAACAGAGAGCTAGTTCTCTTGCAAGAGAGGCTTCAGGGCATCCGGTCATCCCTACAAGATCCCCTCCCAAGATCGAGAAGGCCCTGATCTCAGCGGGCGTCTCGAATCTATTGCCCTCGGTACAGACGTAAATCCCCCCATCCTTGACGCTCATCCCGACGCTTTCAGCTGCTTCGATTATGGAAGACCTTACCTCAGGGCAGTAGGTATGCGGTGTCATGGAGACATGCACAACGCCACTTACCTCCCTTCCTCTGACTCTGATGGTCGTCTTCCCATCGTAGAAAGTCGTTTCCCTGCACTTAGTCATGTCTATGAGGTCGTGGGGTACGACGATGGTACCGGGCTCAAGGTTAGGATTTATCGCGCCCACAGCGTTAGTAGCGATCACCCTCTCAACTTCAAGCATGTTCAGGGAGTACAGGTTAGCCTTGTAATTCACCCTGAACGGAGGTAGCTCATGCGAGGCACCGTGCCTTGGTATGAACGCTACCTCCTCGTCACCGAGCTTACCTATGTGCACATCGCAGGAACCGAAGGGAGTGTCTATTTTAACTATTTTAGGATTCTCTAAGAGTTTATAGAGCCCACTCCCTCCTATTATAGCTACTCTCACCATCATGTTCGCCCCCGATGCCTCTAACCCTAAAGGTAATTTTTATAACTCATGCGCGTAGGTAGCCATGCCTGGAGCAAAGTACTGCTACTGGGGGGTGATCCGATAATGGCCCTAGCTACGTTGGGTGGAAGACCAGTCCTGATATTGAAGGAAGGAACTACGAGGACTAGAGGGGATGAGGCTAGGAGAATAAACATAATGGCCGCTAGAGCTATAGCTGATGCTGTAAAGACTACCCTAGGTCCTAAAGGAATGGATAAGATGATAGTGGACTCCCTCGGAGACATAACCGTGAGCAACGACGGCGCAACGATACTGCAGGAGATGGAGGTGGCTCACCCCGCGGCTAAGCTCATGGTGAACTTGGCCAAGGCCCAGGACAAGGAGGTTGGAGATGGGACGACAACTAGCGTTGTACTCGCTGGGGAGTTACTGATAGAGGCCGAGACCCTCTTGCAGAAGGACATCCACCCGACGGTGATAGTGGACGGATATGAGAGAGCCCTCAAGTTCGTCGAGAGCGAGTTGGAGAAGCTGGCAATAGAGGTGGATCCAAGCAATGAGGAATGGCTTATCAAGGTCGCCGAGACGGCTATGAGCAGCAAATTAGTGAGCGCTGAGAAGAGGAGGCTTGCCGAGATAGCTGTGAAGGCTGTGAAGGCCGTTGAGGAGATGAAGGGAGATAAGAGGTACGTCGATATAGACAACGTGAAGATAGTGAAGAAGAAGGGGAAGAGCCTCGCTGAGACGGAGTTCGTAAAGGGGATAATACTCGATAAGGAGGTAGTCCACGGAGACATGCCTAAGAGGGTGAAGAACGCCAAGATAGCGTTGCTGAACGTCCCACTTGAGATAAAGAAGCCTGAGATAGACATGGAGATTCAGATATCATCTCCTCAGGAGCTAAGGGATTTCATAGAGCAGGAGACAAGGATCCTGAGGGAGAAGGTGGAGAAGATACACTCCGCAGGTGCTAACGTGGTCTTCTGTCAGAAGGGCATAGACGAGGTGGCTCAGCACTTCCTAGCGAAGTACGGTATAATGGCAGCCAGGAGGGTAAGCGAGAAGGATATGCAGAGGTTAGAGAAGGCTACTGGAGGGAAGATAGTGAACAACTTGGATGATCTAACTGAGAGCGAGCTTGGAAGAGCTGGAATTGTTGAGGAGAGGAAGATAGGAGACGATAAGATGATATTCATAGAGGACTGTGAGAACCCGAGGGCCGTGACGGTGCTGCTGAGGGCCGGAGCTGACACCATACTCGATGAGGCTGAGAGGGGACTTAAGGATGCGCTTTACGTGACCAGGAACGTGATAGAGGACGGGAAGATATTCTACGGTGGAGGCTCGATACAGGAGGAGCTCGCCATAAGGCTCAGGGACTACTCGCACACGGAGAAGGGCAAGGAGCAACTGGCTATGGAGGCGTTCGCCAATGCGCTGGAGAGCATCCCTAGAATACTTGCTGAGAATGCGGGCATGGATGCTGTCGATGCGATAGTGGAGCTGAGGAACGCTCACAAGTCAGGGAAGCTATCGGCTGGCATAGATGTGCTCAACGGTAAGGTAGGGGATATGGCCGAGATCGGTGTGGTGGATACTTACAGGGGAGTAAAGAACGCGATAGCCGCGGCTACTGAGACCGCGATCCTGATAATAAAGACCGATGATATAATAGCCGCTAAGCCGTACGAGGAGAAGGGCAAGGAGAAGGGCAAGGGTGGGGAGGAAGAGGAAGGCGGCGGTGAGTTTAAATCTGAATTCGACTGAAGTCACTGGATGCGGATGAAATGGTTCGATAGACAATCAGGGAAGATACTAGGGATAAATGCTTTCGATCTTTTTTTATTACTGATAATATTAGCCTTAGGCGGTTATTACGCGTACGAGAACTTACTCCCCCCTCCTCAGGAGGTGAGTGCGTTCTCTGGGCTGAACATAAGGAACGCCGCACTGGAGTTCAGCAGGCTCTCGGGCCTCGGCTACCTGGTCT
>CALJEO010000015.1 GCA_938073845.1 uncultured archaeon | reverse complement strand
GTGTTACCTTGGCCCCACGCAAGCCCGATTTGGCGAAGTGGACCAAGCTGATCCCGGAGTCCGAGATAAGGAGACTGCTTCGATATAAGGTGAAGTATTACTTCGCTGGAGGTAAACCCGGCGTGATACCGACGGGAGCCTTCCCGACGATCCTAATGAGGCTCGCCCTAAGGGAACTGGAGGATGTCTTCTCTGGTAGGGAGATTGAGGTAATTGAGGATTATAATTACGGACCAACGGACGGTCTTCCCGACGTTAGAAAGACTCTAGCTAACTTTCTGAGGGAGAGGGACTCCATAAATCTGGATAAGGAGGAGGGTTGGAAGGAGGTAGTGATAACGACGGGATCTCAGCAGATGATCTACCTGGCTCTCGATGTCTTACTCAACCCGGGGGATATTGTGATAGTCCCGGCCCCGGTCTACCTTGGGTTCGTGAACGTCGTGACGAAACTTTATGGGGAAACGATAGCGGTGCCCGGGGATAAGGAGGGACTGATCCCTGAGTACGTTGAGGACTCCATAAGGAAAGCGGAGAAGGAGTTCGGTAGGAAGCCCAAGCTGATTTACGTTGTGGCTGATTCGGATAATCCGTCCGGAACCACGTTGCCGGAGAGCAGGAGGAGAAAGCTATTGGAAGTAGCTGAGGAGAACGGCATCTACCTGCTTGAGGATGCGGCTTACAGGGAGATCCAGTTCAGAGGGGAGAGATTGAAGCCTATAAGGGCTTTCGATGAGGACGGGAGTACTGTAATTTACATGAGGACCACGAGCAAGGAGGTCTCAGTTCTCAGGGTGGGCTACAACCTGATGCCACCCGAGTTGAGGGAGGAGGTGGTGAAGGCCAAGGGTTACTATGACCTGTGCACACCGACGATAACGCAGAAGATGGCGAAGCTCTACTACGAGATCTACTTCGATCAGTTCATAGGAAAGGTGAGAGAGGGCTACAGGAAGAGGTACGAGGCTATGGCAGGAGCTATGGATGAGAGCTTTCCTGATGGTATGAGGACAGATCCCACGGGAGGTTTCTTCATATGGTGGGAATCCTCCAACAGGGGATTCGATAGTAAGAGGTTCTTGGAGGAGGTAGCTATACCCAATGATATACTTTACGTCCCAGGAGAAGCTTTCTATCCATTGAAGGGCTACATCTACGATCCATCAGAGGGTAAGTTGCTTGACATCGCTAGGAAAACACCGAAGAACGGCATGAGACTCGGGTATTCCTACAACGATCCCAGCGTGATAGAGGAGGGAGTGAGAAAACTCGGATCCCTCCTCAGCAAGGAGGCTTAATCTCTCATTTTTTGACACGAACTGGAGCGAAGGACCTGAGAGCCGCTCAGGAACTCTAGTCTGACGGATAGTGGGTAGGAGGGGAGCGAAAAGTTAATAATTTATACACTGCCGATGGCTGGGGCTCCGCATGACGAACCTCAGGGATTCTATCGTCGACGGGATCGTCAGGATGATGAGGGAAGCTGCTTTTAACGTACCTAGGGATGTTAGGGAAGCTCTGGTTAAGGCATATGAGGTAGAGGACAATCCAGTCGCTAAAGCCAATCTAGATGCGATCTTGAGGAACATAGATGCCTCCGGTAGGCTCAGGATGCCGATGTGTCAAGATACGGGGACACCTACCTTCTTCATAGAGCTGGGGGACGATTTCCCGATTAGATCGGAGGTGAGGTCTGTGATAGAGGAGGCGGTGAGGAAAGCCACCGTTGAGATACCCCTAAGGCCTAACACCGTGAACCCCTGGACCGGGGAGAACACGGGCGATAACACGGGGAGGTTCGTCCCCATAGTGCACGTGGATCTAGTTCCCGGAGATCAGATGAGGGTGATGTTCCTAGCTAAGGGAGGGGGCAGTGAGAACACCTCTAAGATATACATGCTCAGCCCCGTTCTAGGGGTTAAAGGGATAAAGAAGGCTGTGATAGATGCTATGGTCGATGCTGGTCCTCAGCCCTGTCCCCCAATAATAGTGGGTATCGGCGTCGGGGGTAGCGCGGATCTCGCGATAAAGCTCGCGAAGAAAGCAACTTTCAGGAGGCTGAATGAGCCAAATCTAGACCCTAAGCTGGCAGAACTTGAAAGCGAGCTCTTAGAAATGATAAACTCCCTCGGGCTCGGCCCCATGGGGCTCGGGGGTAGGACCTACGCATTAGGGGTTAAGATCGAGTGGGCTCACAAGCACCCTGCCAGCTTGCCGGTAGGTATAAGTACGCAGTGCTGGGCCTTTAGGAGGGCTGAGGGCATTTTCGATAGGGACGGTAGCCTGAATTTGGTCCTGCCACCTTAAGGGGGGATGCGGATGGCTGAGTACAGGTTGAGGACCCCTGTTACCGAGGATCAGGTTAGGAAGCTTAAGGTAGGGGATCTAGTATACTTGGACGGGATAATAGTAACTGGGAGAGACCAGGTACATAGAAGAGCTCTGGAGTTAGCTGCTAAGGGTGAGAAGGACAAGGTTCCGGTGAAGCTCGAGGGTATGGCCCTCTACCACTGCGGTCCTATAGTGGGTAAGGTGGATGGGGAGTGGAAGGTATACGGTTTCGGACCCACGACCAGCGCCAGGATGGAGAGTGTGGAAGCCGATTTCATAAAGGAGTTCGGTGTGAGATTGATCATAGGAAAGGGGGGATTATTCGAGAGGACGACTCAGGGGATGAGGGAGTACGGGGCAGCGTACCTAGCTTACCCCGGCGGTGTCTCTGTGCTCGCTACGAGCGCTGTGAAGAGGGTGGTGGAGGTCCACTGGCTGGACCTAGGGGTTCCTGAAGCGATGTGGGTCGTGGAGGTTGAGAACTTCGGCCCAACGATGGTGGCGATAGATTCTCACGGGAACAACCTGTTCCTCGATGTGCTGAACAGCGTGAGGAGGAAAGCTGAGGAGCTCAAGGCGAAACTTTAAACATACACCCCTCTCCCTTATTTTAGTTAATAGGACCGCTCTATCGGTGAAAATAGTACAGCATCTGACGGCTCGCCGGCTGAGTGATCGCGGGTTAAGCCTGGGGGGAGGTCAGATCAACGTTAACCTTCCTGAGAGATGGAAGTATCTCAGCTACGGTTAACAATGCGGCTATCTCATCAGCCTTCTCTATGTTCAGTTCCTTCAGCATCCTGAGGTAACTTGCGTATCTCTTCTTGAAATTTCTCTCCTCCCTCACACCGATCGGCATGTCCAGCACCTTCTGGGCACAATCTTAATGAGGAGGATGAAAAAATTATAAGGATTCTCGAGGGTCTCAGGTACTCAGGGCGACCTTAGCTTCTTTGAGATATCCCTACCTATCCAGGCTCCGGAGGCTGCCGCCTGGACGAGGCCTCTGGATACACCTGCACCATCCCCTCCCGCGTAAAGGCCTTCTATCACCTTAGTTTCCAGATTGGGTTTCAGATCAATCTTAGCTCCGTAGAGCTTCACCTCAATCCCGTAGAGAAGTGTGTGATCAGAGTAGATTCCCGGCATGATCTCGTTCATCGCTTTGAGCATTTCCAGGATGTCCTTCAAGTATCTGAACGGGAGGACGAAACTCAGATCCCCAGGCGTAGCTCCCGGTAGCGTTGGCCTAACTACGCTCCTGCTCAGCCTGGCCTCAGTGGACCTCCTCCCCCTCTTCAGGTCCCCCAACCTCT
>CALJEO010000014.1 GCA_938073845.1 uncultured archaeon | reverse complement strand
GTAATCGTTCACCGCGTTTCCCCCCATCAGGACCAGGGGAGGGATCGCACATGCGAGGATGAATCTCCAGTCGTAGGTAGCTGTCGAATTTACCCATCCCGTCACAGCCCCTAAGATTGACATGAACGCATTCTTGGGTCTGGAGAGCTCCATGTAAGCTCTGAGCTTCCCCATGATCGCTACCTCCAATGCTTTTTTATTCATGGTAAAAATATAACCGCGGGACCTCGGTTGGAAGTGAGAGTCGGAGTAGTGGGATGCGGTTGGTTCGGCGCAGCTCATGCCAGAGTTTATAGGACAATAGGTGATGCCAAATTAGTCGCCGTAGCCGATAGGGATGAGGCCTCCGCTAGGAAACTTGCGGAGAATTACCGCATCAATTACTACACATCCGTTGAGGAGATGGTATCCAGGGAGTCGCTGGATGCCGTGAGCGTTGTAGTGACACCCCAGCACCTCTTCGAGGTCACGAAGGTGGCGCTGGAATCAGGATTGTCTGTGCTAACCGAGAAGCCTATCGTCACCAGTAGATCCGAGCTATCTTCCCTATCTTCCCTGATAGGTAAAGGCAGCATCTTCATGCCGGGCTTCACGGAGCTTTTCAACCCAGCTGTCATCAAGCTGAAGGAACTGCTTGATGATGGAGCCATAGGGAGGGTATCCTCCATCTCCTCTAGGAGGGCCGGGAGACTCCCGAAGAAGGTCCTGGGGTGGAAGATAGGGGTTATCATGGACTTAGCGATCCATGAGCTCTACGTTCATCGCTTTCTCATGGGGGAGAGACCCAGCTACTTACAAGCTTACGCAGCGAGACTCCTCAACGAGGGAAATGGTGAGGATCTCGCCATATTAATATCGTCATATGGGAACGAAGTCGTTGCGGTAATCGAGGCCAACTGGCTGACCGCAGCTGGAATAAGGGAGATAACTGTTACGGGAGAGGATGGGACCATATCGCTGGACTACGCTGATCAGTTCCTGAGGATCGATAGGAGAGATGATGTGTACATGCCTAGATTGAGGAGAGACGAGCCGCTCTACAGAGAGCTCTCACATTTTGTTGAGAGTGTGAAGGAGGGTAAGGATCCTGATTTTGATTTCAAATTCGCTGAGGATGTTCTCGAGGTGCTCTTCGAAGCTGTGGAGAGAAGCGTGAGAATATGAGCAGGGCCCCTCAGAGAGGATTCCTGAGGGACGGGATGATCTACTTCAAGGAGGACTTCGAGAAGCTCTATAAGCAAGGGTATGGGGAGATAGTCGGTAATGAGCTGGAGATCCATCCCTTGGAGGCTGTCTACCTTGTCTGGAATCAGAGGGTGGAGGTCCTTGATGATAGAGGTAATCCTCTAAGCTTAGAGAGCTTGTTAGGAATGATTTTGCGTGATCAAGGCAACTTCCTCAAGTACATCGTTTACAGCGACCTCAGGAGGAGGAACAGAGTTGTGGCTTACGAGAGAGCTACTGAGTTCCTGAGATTATATCCTAAGGGAGCATCAATAGGTGAGGCCTCAGCTAAGCAGCTTGTCCTTCCCCTATCTGAGGATCAGCCCGTCCCTCACTCCTATCTCCTAGATTCCCTAGAGAAGGCGGTGAGACTCAGGAAGGAGCTTATCCTGGCCGTCGTCGACGATGAGATGAACGTGACTTACTATACCGCCGAGAAGTTCATCCCGAGACCCATAAAGGGGGACCTCAGTGACATCCCTCACAGGTCTGGGGTGCTCATAGGTGATAGGGTTCTGGTCTTCGAGAACCCTGGGGAGCTTCATGCTAAGGGTTTCTGGGGACACCCCATAGGGATAGCGAAACCGGAGCCCTTCAAGCTCTATGATTCCCCACTCCAGCTCTCCCTGGTCGAGGCCATCTACTTAGTGTCCAAGGGGAAGATGGAGGTTAGGGATCCCGGAGGCAATTTCCTAGGGATAGAGGAGCTTAGAAGGAGATTCTCTCAGGTCAGGGAGAACTCAAGCATCAAGGAGAGGGTTCACAGCTACTGGAGGGATCTGGGGTACATTCCTAAGGCCGGTTCGAAGTACGGGGTGGACTACATAGTTTACGAGAAGGGGCCCGGTCTTGAGCATGCCCCTTACCTCTGTATAGCAGGCCCGCTGGATGGGAGCATCAAGCCGGTGGATCTGATAAGGGCCGGGAGACTGGCTACATCTGTCAGGAAGGAGCTCGTGGTCTCGCTCGTCTCCGGTGAGGGGGTCCTTAACTACAAGGTGAGCTGGTTCAAGCCATGAGTTTTCGTGCAAATTCCTCAATAGAAATCCCTTTTGTCCTTACAAGTTCAAAATCTACCGATAAATATCCTGATCTCAGTTCTCTAGCCTCATCGAGCCTCAGCATATAGAATCCACCCCTCCTATCCGAGGTGAACCTGATGGCCAGCCAGGGATCAGCTCCCATGACTTCCGCGAGCAGGTTGATCGACTTGACCTCCTCCGGAGGGACGTATATCACCTCCTTCGATGACACCTTTACCTCTATGACCGCCACCCTCCCCTTGAACCCGGCTATTATATCAGTTGAGGGATAGGTTGAGACGCCGCTTCCAGCGACCCTGACAGCGCCTATCCCGAGTTTCCAGAGCTTCTCCAGTAGGTCCCTCTCTGCCCTTATACCCTTCCTCCTAAAGCCCATCAGAATCCTCCCGTCAGGTTGATCGGGCCCTCAGATGTGACGAGCACGGTGTCCTCGTACTGGACGACTAACTTACCCGATGCCTCGACGAGCGGCGGATAAGGCATCAGCGCCCCTTTCCTAACCAAGCGTAGTAGGACATCATCCACCCTAGTCCCGATCTCGCTGACGAGCCACCTCTCGCAGAAAGGTAGCTTACTGTAACTCCTCTCTATCAACCTCATCACCCTCCTCTCCATCTCATCCCTCACGTTCACCTTCTTCCTAAGGGAGAATATCAGAGGCTTGTCTGAGGACATGACGTAACCTTTAGAGTCAGGAAGCGTGACGAAAGGCTCAATCGCAAATAAATCTCCCTCTTTTATCCTGTAATTCCCCCTAACCGGGACGTTAGGAACGTCAACACCTGCGTGAAGCTTGTAAACCTCTATCTTATGTCCGGTGAGGTTGCTTATCGGTCTGTATCCCGAGGACACTATGGTCTCATAGATCACCTCGCTCACATATATCAGCTTACTCCCGGGTACCATCTTGGCTATTGACCTCATCACCGCATCCCTCGCGACCTCAACCATTTCCTCGTACCTATCATTGAGCGCAACGGTCCTAGCCGCATCCACTATCAGACCGTTTACATGAGACCCCAAATCCAGCTTCACGATGGAACCACTCGTTACGATGCTCTCATCGCCTGGGAAGGGCGTGTAATGAGCCGCCATCTGATTTAGCGAGATGTTCGTAGGGAAGGCTGGTTCGTAGCCTCTTTCCCTTATCTCTACCTCAGATTCCTCAGCTATATCGATCAGCTTGATCCCCTCCTTGACCCTCGTGACCAGGCCCTCCAGTATGGATGAGTGGACCTCCCCCAATCTCATGAGGACCTCCGCTTCCTCCTCCCTCAAGCTCTCGACCTCAACTTAGGTCCTCCTGAAAAATGATAAAAGGGAGCTCGGTGTGGCTCGGTGGTATGAGGAGGATCTACCTAAAGGGGTGCAGGAAGGAGGGGATCATCCATGAAGTTATCGATGTGCTGAGAGGAGGAGGTTTGATCATCTACCCTACGGACACGGTTTACGGGCTGGGAGCTGATGCTGAGAACGAGGACGCCGTGAGGAGGGTATATGAAGTTAAGGGGAGACCAGAGGAGAAGAGGCTCACCATAGCTGTGAGTGACATGGATATGCTTGAGAGATACGCCCTGCTCGACGATATCTCCAGAAAGCTCGTGGAGAGGTTCCTCCCAGGTAAGTTAACCTTCATACTCAGGAAGACCCCCAGAGTCCTGGATTCAGTGAACCCTGAGGCGATAGGGGTCAGGATCCCGAACCTCCCCATAGTGCTGGAAATGATAAGGGACTTCGGAAGGGCGATAACTGCCACGAGCGCTAACTTATCCGGGAGACCACCTAAACTGGATCCGGACGAAGCTGCCAGCGAGATCAAGGCAGATCTACTCCTCGACTACGGCGTGCTACCGCCAAGCAGACCATCGACCATAGTTGATTTAACTAAGGGTGAGCCTATTCTAATCAGGGAGGGGGATGTACCATTCAAAACGATACTGAGGGAGTACCGGAGGATAAGGAAATCCTCTCGCTAGGCATAGAATCCACGGCCCACACGTTCGGTGTGGGGATCGTTGATTCCAGAGGGAGAGTTCTCTCGAATAGATGGCGCACCTATACCTCAGGGAGCGGTGGGATGAGGCCACATGACCTAGCTGAGCACCACTCCGGCATAGCATTAGAAGTGCTGAAGGATGCCCTCTCCTCTGCTGGAGCATCCATTAAAGATATCTCGGTAATAGGTTATTCTAGAGGTCCTGGAATCGGACAGTCTCTTTTAATTGGAGCCTTCGTTGCCAGATCTCTCTCTTTGAAGCTCAATAAGCCGCTGATCGGGGTGAATCATCCGATAGCTCACGTGGAGATAGGTAGGATTGTCACGGGCTCCAAGGACCCCGTGATCCTCTATGTCTCCGGGGGTAACACTCAGGTGATCTCCCACAACGGTAGGAGGTACGTCGTCCTGGGAGAGACCCTGGACATAGGTTTAGGTAACGCCCAGGATCGGCTGGGCAGGGAGCTGGGACTCCCCTTCCCACCCGGTCCCGTCATGGACTCCATAGAGGGTAACTGGATCGAGCTGCCCTACACGGTTAAGGGGATGGACCTCTCCTTCAGCGGGTTGCTCACAGAGGCATTAAGGAAGCTAAGAGTGGGATTTAAGAGGGAGGATGTTGTATGGAGCTTCATGGAGGTAGCTTTCTCGATGACGGTTGAGGTCGCTGAGAGGGCTCTAGCTCTCACGGGAAAGGATGAACTGTTATTAGTCGGTGGAGTCGCTGCATCCCCCAGGTTCAGGGAGAAGGTGAGGAGGATGTGCGAGGAGAGAGGTGCCTCCCTGAAGGTACCGCCGCCCGATCTAGCTAGGGATAACGGGGCCATGATAGCCTGGACTGCGCTCCTCAGCTACCTGCATAAGATAACCCCGCCTGAGGATCCCTCGAAGTCCCACATCCTTCCGGAATGGAGGGTGGATGATCTCATCTGGCCGCTGATTTGAGCAGGTGTCCCTATGAGGGATAAGAAGTTCAATATATGTCTTTCAGGATTGACCGGAAGCGGAAAGAGCACACTTGCCAGGAAGCTAGCTGAGAGGTACGGACTGGAGAGAGTGTCAGGAGGGGAGATGCTCAAGGAGATCCTCGCTGGCAGGGAGAGTCTAAAGGACCAGGGGTGGTGGGAGAGGGAGCAGGCCCGCGAAGCGTTAGAGCGTAGGTTAGAGGACCCAAGCTACGATCTAGAGGTAGATAGGAATCTAATGGAGCTTGCAAGGAGAGGAGGATACGTTCTAGATTCCTGGACGATCGCCTATTTGCTAGACTGTGATGCCTGCATAAAGATATTTCTTAAGACGGATTTTGAGGTTAGGGCTTCCAGAATAGCTAATAGAGACAAGATAAGCCTCGAAGAAGCTAAGAATAAGATAAAAATTAAGGAAGAGAGGACTTATGATATATATAAGAGGATCTACGGGTTCGAGTTAGGTAAAGACCTCACACCATTCCATCTAGTTGTGGATACAACCAAGATGAGTCCCGAAGAGGTATTTTACCTAGTTACCACTTACATAGATATATTACTTAGCAAAATCTGAGAAAGATATTATATTCCTGTTAAAAATCACTATTTTTTAAATTATTTTTACACTTGGCTTGGGGGGGTGCTTTAAACTTAAAATAGAGCTCCCGCCTATTGAATCGAAGGTAGGTTGATGACGGAACTGCGGAAGGAGGTTGAGGAAATAGGAAGACTCTTCAAGATAGTCGGAAGGAGAGAGGAGTTATTGAGGATGCTAATAGCTGCGAAAAGCAATAAACACATCCTGTTAGAGGGACCCGTCGGCGTGGGTAAGACCCTACTCGCTAGGGCCCTCGCGGAGTACCTATGCAGGGACTTTGTAAGAGTTGATGGGGATGAGAGGATAGATGAGAACAAGCTCCTAGGACACTGGGATCCCCCGACTGTCCTCAGGATGGGTTACGTTGAGGAGGCGTTCATTCCGGGGCCCCTAACCAAAGCTGTGCTAACGGGCTCCATCCTATTCATAAATGAGTTGAATAGACTTCCCGAATCCGCTCAAAATGCTTTACTCCCCGCCATGGATGAAGGCATAATACAGATCCCACACCTCGGTACGCTGAGAGCTAAGGAGGGCTTCCTAATAATAGCGACGCAGAACCCCGAGGAGGACATAGGGGTTTACAGACTATCGGAGGCGCTGAGGGATAGATTCGTCTTAGTTAAGTTGGGATATCCAGCCAGAGATGAGGAAATAGAGATAGTAAAGACACATATCCCGGAGGTAGATGACAGGATCGCTGAAATAAGCGTTGAGATAGTGAGGAGGACCAGAGAGCATCCGAATATAGTGAGGGGCTGCTCCGTCCGATCCTCCATAGATCTAGCTAAGATAACGAGTTTGATTAGCGATGGGGATGAGAGGTGGTACACCTCAGCGCTGATGATATTACCTCAGAGGATCGAGACCAACGATTCCAGCATCGATAAGGAGAGACTCGTAAGGGAGCTCGTCAGATCAGTCCTAGACGGATACAAACTGGATTTTCCTACTCAGAGGGGCCTTCAAAGGTCCCGATGACTTTTAAAATCAACAATATGAGCTTTCAATCGCACAGAGATTTCCAGAGATTGGATTTCGAGAGTATGAGGAGGTTAGCAGATTACTACTTGATGGAAGGTGATCTGAGGAGTCTCTTAAATCTCTCGAGTTATAGTCAGATACTGGTGGCTGAGTCAATCTCCGAAGGCGGGTTCTCGGAGAAAGCAATACTCTCAATGGAGAGAGATCCTGAGACCGCTGTGAGACTTTACAGACAAGTCAGGTGGAAACTGAACGAGAGATCAAGGGAGTTGTTCAAGAGGCTTATCTCTAAGGTAGTGATAAGGATCTCCTCGGGGGATGTCAGGGGCTTCCCGACGGATTCCAAGGAGCATTCGCTACCTTACTCACCGGGTATGGAGTTCGATTTAGAGAGGACCATCGAGAGGCTCGTTGAGAGATGTAAGAGGGTTGAGGAAGTTGGTTACGATGACGTAGTCCCCTCAACGAAGAGTAGAAAGAACAGGTCTGTAGTGATAATCCTGGATTCAAGTGGGTCCATGACTGGTAAGAAGATCCTCATAGCTATGATCATAGCCGCTATGGCTTCGCATAAGCTTAGAGGAGGAAATTACGGTGTTGTCGGATTCAACAGTAGTGCTTTCGTCATAAAGTCCCCTGCGGATAGGAAGGATTCTGTAAGAGTAATTGAGGAGATCCTGGATCTAGTACCCATAGGTTACACCAATATCTCGGAAGGCCTCAGGAGAGGATTAGAGTTATCCTACCGTTTGAGGAATCCGAGGTTCCTCTTAATAACGGATGGTGAGTACAACGTTGGTGAGGACCCGAGGAACTTGGCTAAGAGGTTCGAGGATCTCAACGTGATATATATCTCCGGAAGGAGGGGCACCAGGGGATTGGCCCTCTGTAAGAGCATAGCCAAACTTGGAGGGGGTAACTACTTCATTGTAGGTGATTTCAGGGAAATAACACGTATAATGAGGGAAATCTTCGCCTAAATCTGTGAGATGAACCTTACACGCAACATAGTTCACCTAGATGATGTGGTCCTGAGCTATTAGTCCATAGCCCTTTAGACTTTGGCTGAGTTCCTCAAGGTTCATCGAGCCTTAAAAACATCTGAGTCAGCTCACTTTCACCAGCTACTCAAGTCTCTGGGAGGGAGATTCATCTGAAGCGTGCTCCTTCTGGGCATTTGCACGGGAACACATCGGTTGAATTTCCTCTTGTCCATCCTGAGGCCACTGAATACGGAGATTCCCGAATCAGGTGGATGATGCTGAGCCGAAATGGATTGCCCCTTCATAAGAACTACGGCTCGCTAAGCGAACTTAAGCCAGATGTATTTAGGCCTCATGCGTGGAGCCCCCGCATTCTCAAGATACCAGATATCCCGAGCTTATTGAAACAATATTGTCGGAGATCAAAATATAGATTATCTGTAGCTTCGGGGTAAGCTTTATGTTTATTTCCTATTAGCAGCAGGATGATCTCATTATCTTAATTACGAACGATTAAATAGTGGTTCTGGCCGAGTAGGGACCGGCGGGGGTGGCCGAGAGGTCCAAGGCGCCAGCCTTAGGAGCTGGTGGGCATCAGGCCCGCGTGGGTTCAAATCCCACCCCCCGCATCTAGCTTAACGGGCCCTCCAAAACCTTAAGGACAGCGGGGTTGAGTTCCACCATCTTCGTCTTCCCCTGAGATACTCTCCTCACGAACCCCATGGAGTCAAGCCTCTTGAGCACTCTAGAGACCTTGCTCTTAGAGAACCCGGTCAGCTCGGGTAGATCCTTCTGTTCAATCCTACCGTTGTTCCTGTAGATTATCTCTAAAACACTCCTCTCATCCATATCAAGCTTCTCTAAAGCTTCTTCTATCTTAGAGAGGGTCTCCTCGTCTATCTCCTCGCTATCGGGCAGAGTTGACGGGCCCTTCCCATATCTGAGCTTCCCTCTCATTCTGATAAGGAGCGTAGTCACGCCTGCCGTAAACGCGTTCGAGATCAGGAGAAGGGAGATTGTCTGCGCAGAGAACGATTGCTTGGAGGATGTTTCAATCGTAAGCCTCTCCGTCAACTGGCTCACGATTTTGAACTCTAAGATGAAGTCCCATCCCCCTCCTCTAGGGTTGGGGAAGGGATACCAAACGGCTGTCAGTCTCTCCGATAGGGGATCCATCCCCAGGGCGCCTTCCTGACCTATCTTGGTGACCCCAGCACCCCTGGGGAGGATCACCTCCATCAAGGATCTGTTGTAGTTTAAAGTTAAATTGGGCTTATAGAATCTGTAAGCGAACCTGTAGCTATCATCGAATTTGGCTAAAGCCGTATTTGGCGTTAACGTGAAGCTGAAGGATATGTTTTTGGTCTCT
>CALJEO010000013.1 GCA_938073845.1 uncultured archaeon | reverse complement strand
AAGATATCGGCTATCCTCTCCCCTTTCTCCTCACCGAAGCGCTGCTTGAGCGAGCTCAGCAGGTAATCTGATACCTTGCCCTCCATGTGAACCTACCTTAAGAGTGCCGGGGGAGGGATTTGAACCCTCGACCTTCCGGTCTTCAGCCGGACGCTCTCCCTCTGAGCTACCCCGGCTGTAGTGGACCGGGGGGGATTCGAACCCCCGACCTCCCGCATGCCAAGCGGGCGCGCTACCAACTGCGCCACCGGCCCCTCAAGCTGATGGGCTTAGAGAATTTTAAACTTTCCCCCCGACTCGGAGGGATTCCCGTGCCCTAAGGAAATAACTTATGGGTTCAGCTTTTGAGCTTCCCCCTAACTTTTCTGGATATTGGGTGAGCTCAGACTACTCTTAAACTCTTCCACCTCACCTTGTTGGCCCAGGAGTACCTCCTCATCCTAGGGCTCCTCCCGAACCCACAGGAAGCACAGTACCCTTTCTTGAGGTTGAAGGAATGCCTCCCACATCTCCTACACCTCACGTGCGTCTTACCCCTACTCCTCCTTCCCATCGAAGGGGTTCCCTTTACCATACCATCACTCCTCCTCCACGGCTCCTTCTCCGAGCCCTTCTATCTTCTGCGTTGAGATAGCTATCACGTTATCTCCCCTTATGAGCACCCTCTTCCCAAGTTTGTTCTGCTTCATCTCACCGTTAGGAGTGGTGTATATTTCCTCGGCATTATCCAGGATCAGGTTCAAGTGGTTATCGTAGGACTTCAGTATCCCCCTAACATTCACACCGTTCTTCAGGAATACCAGGATGCTGGTATTCATGCTCTTTGAGAGATACCTCATCGCGCTGGACATCACGTTCCCCTCGCTCTTGAGCTGTTCAACACCCACCTCTTAAATAAGTTTCGGTACTCACTAGAATAATTTAAATATCGCAGGTTAGGGATCTCATGCGAGGTGCTAATAATGGGGTTCTTCAGAAAGATATTCGGTGGTGAAAGGAGAGAAGAGGAGGAATTCTATGAGGAAGAGCCTGAGGAGTTCGAGGAGGAAGTGAGTTATGAGATAGAGCCTTCCAGGCCCAAGTTCGTCGGTGAAAAAGCTATCACAGTGAAACCGATGAACCTGAGAAACGCTGAGGACGTTGAGCAAGTGCTCAACGAGATAAACGAAGGTAATATAATACTCCTCAGGTACGACGACCTAGCTGCCGAGGGAGAGGAGAGGCTCAAGTTCATGGTCCAGAGGTTGAAGGAGAGGGTCCTCGAGATGGGCGGAGACCTGGTGATGATAAGGGACAGGGGCTATCCACCGATACTCATAGTCCCTAGGTTCGTCGAGATATGGCGTAGCCCTGATTGACCTGTGAAGGAGCTCCTCAAGCGAGTCTGAAGGTTTCGCCCACTTGAGGCGATATCGTCCTGATCCCGGGTACGCTCCTGGCGGCCAGGGGGGAGAACTCCCTTATCTTTTCCTCCTCACCATGAACTAGGAAGACCCTGTGCGGTCTAGGCTCTATGGTCCCCAGGTAGGTGAGGAGCTGGACCTTGTCAGCGTGAGCACTGAACCCCTCTATTACTTTTACCTGAGCTCTCACCTCCACTCTCACATACTCCCCTTCCTCATTCTGTACCCTTATCTCCCTCACACCCTCCCTCAGCTTCCTCCCGAGAGTCCCTTCAGCTTGGTAGCTCACCAATACCACGGTATTCTCAGGATCTGGGGCGAGCAACCTCAAGTAGTCCACGCTCGGACCCCCCGTTAGCATTCCTGAAGGAGCTATTACCACAGCGGGCCCTCCCTTGGTGACATCCGGCCTTTCCTCGGAGCTTCCTATGAAGTTGAAGTGGGGATCCGTGAAGGGATCCCTATCCCTCTTGAAGACGCTATCCCTCACGTAGGAGGAGAGTTGGTCTGGATAAGCTGAATGTATTGCTGTCGAATCGTAGATCATCCCATCTAGGTAGACAGGAATGTCAGGAAGCTCGCCGCTCGAGAACCCATCGACCAGGGAGAGCATCACCTCCTGAGCCCTACCGACGGCCAAGGCCGGGATCAGGACCTTGCCCCCTCTACTCGTTGTCTCCCTTATCACCGAGAAGAGAGATTCCTCAGCGTCCCTCAAACTGGGCAGCACGTCGTTCTCTCCGCAATAGGTGCACTCCACTATCAATGTCTCTACCCTAGGGAACTTCCTCACGGCCTTGTCCAAGAGCTTAGTATCCCTGAACCTCATGTCCCCTGTGTAGAGTACGTTATGCTTCGCGCTCTCTATGTTCAAATGGGCTAAGCTCGAGCCAAGTATGTGACCGGCATTGTAGAGAGTGAGCTTTATGTCTGGGGAGATATCGACGGTCTCAGCGTACTCTAAGGTCACCGTGTGGTTCATCAAATTCACCACGTCTCGCCAAGAGAAGAAAGGTGTTAGACCGCTCCTCTGGGAGAGATTTATGTAATCGTACAGGAGCAGCATCATCAGGTCCCTAGTCGGTCTCGTGAGGTAAACTGGTCCCCTGTAGCCGTACTTGAAGAGCAGTGGAAGGGCACCCGAGTGGTCCAGGTGAGCGTGAGTTATCACAACAGCATCCAGCTCATCTATATCGAAGGAACTCAGATCGAACCTAGGGAAGGGATCTTTCCCCCCAACACTTATCCCACAGTCCAAGAGCACGCTGCTCTCATCCGTAGTTAAAAGTATGGAACTCCTGCCGACCTCCCTGGCTGCACCCAGGAAGGTAACGTAGAGCCCTCTGCTCACCCTAAGGGGAGGCCTGAATATCCTGGTAGACAGCTTCTTCATGATCTTCTTTCTCTCCAAGGCCCCTGAGATCATTATATTATAGAAGATCTCCAAGAAGGTTGATTTTATTGTTGGGGCCCTTATGACGATGGGTCTCCAACCCGTCTCCTTCAATATTTCCAGTATGTTAGCTCCGCCCTTCCCAACGACATAACCGGTCCTCTTAGCTATTATGTAGACCTCTCCCGTCTCATGAACGAACTTTATGTCCTCTATCTCAGCTTTCTCAGGTATGCTCCTCCTTATGAACTCCACGGTGCTGCTCTCATCCTTCAGCGGTCTGCTGGCCAGCACCACTATCTTCTTCTTCAGAGTCTTGGCTGCGTTAGTTATCACATCGGGCTTGTCGAGGAGATCCTTAGGGTTCTCAACGTATAATGATATGAATGGACCCTCCAGCTCCACCTTATCTATCTTAGTGTACTGGGAGAGGAACTTCCTAACCTTGCTCCTTATTTGCTCCGGGGAGCTCATCCCTAACCCTACCTTCCGACTTCCCTGATCACCTGGGAGATCTCATCCTTCCAGAGGAACCTCACACCCTCCCTATCTATCACGACAACATCCATCCCATCCCCCGTAGCAGCGTCCCTCGAGAGAGCAGCTATCATGCTGGATATTGCTAGCTTAATGGCGGAGTCCCTATCCATATCCGGGGAGTATCCCCCCTCTATGACAGAGATCGCTACGGGAGACCCAGACCCCGTGGCTAGGTAGTCCTCCTCCGTCATCGTGCCGTAGAGGTCGACATTGAACAGGTGGGGCCCCTCCCTGTCGATCCCCCCTACTATCAGGTGGGCCAGGAGGAAGTAGGGCCTGTACCTCCTCAACATGAGGACGAGGAGCCTGGCCAAACCCCTAACGCTGAGAGGCTTACCCGTATCCAGACTGTAGAGATCAGCTAGGGCAGTTAGATTATTAACTAAGTATTGTCCATCTGCTACGAGCCCTGATATCGTAGCTACAGCGTAGTCAGTCAACTTAAGGGTCTTAACAGCGCTCTTGCTAGCTACGAATGTCCCGCTGGTAGCTCTCTTATCAGAAGCAACTACAACGCCCTCCTTGAACTTAATCCCAACAGTAGTAGTTCCCTTCATGAGGTGGATCTTCTCCTCCACCTTCGAGCTCCTAAACATGTGGAGGTCTTCCCAAACCATTCTTGCATCACCTTTCCCCAGATCTCTTTCAACAGGCAGGTCTCCCTGAATATAGCGGGTCTCATTAAAAACGATTCCCTCACTCTTAGAACGATGCCCATGGAAGCGGAGAGGATGACCTTGGTCCCGAGCAGATTAGCTAGTAAGGGCTTCAGGTTCGTCTTCATCGGATCTTCCAGCCTCTGCAAGGAATGCAGATACAGGAACACCTGCGTGGAGGGTATGGAAGTAGATAGGGTATATGAGGTTGTCGAGATCAGCGAGAGGAAGAGGTTCCAGTGCCCTGTCCACGAGGAAGTACTACTAGCTTCCATCAGGAGAGCTTCCCTAGAAGTAGCGGTTCCTACCAGCCTTATCGAAGGCACCACGATAACCTATAGGCCACTGGACTGCGGCGATGTGGGCTGCCAAAACTACCCTTTCTGCGTGCCCGAGGGGGTGAAGCCCGGGGATAGGCTCTCTGTAGTGAGGGAAAAGAAGGTGGTTGAGGGATGCGATAGGTTCCAGGAGCTCAGGATCTACGAGGTTGAGGTCAGGTAGCTTCCTTCCTAGGTATCTCAAAGTCCTCGACGAACCTGACTGTCTTAACGCCCTTCAAGTGTCTCATTATCAGTGAGAGGGCATTTATCTTCCTGGAATAAGAGTCCCTCAGCACATAGGCCTTAGGTGGTAGAATGACCTCGACGAACCCGTCTCCCAGCCATTTAGCTGAGATATCATCTAATCTCACGTCAAAAGCATCAGCTACTATTGCTCTAATCTTCTCTAGATCATCTACTATCCTCTTCAGGACCTCGCACTCCGCTAGGAGTCTCTTGCCAGCTAGAGGGTGGTTGAAGTCCACGGTCACTCTGCCGCCCGTGACGGACTGTATCACCCCCATCTGATCGTCTAAGTAAATCGTCTCGCCTACGTGTGGGTGAATTCCTTCCCTCTCGAGTCTCTTCACAGAGTAGACCCTTACCTTGCTCCTATCATAGCTCCCGTATGCTTCCTCAGGTTCCAAGACGATCTCGAACCTCTCCCCCTCCCCGCTTGCCAGTAACCTCTCAAGGAGCTTCGGGAAGAGGTTGGTCTCGCCGGGGATCACGAGCAAGGGGGTGTAGCTGATCCTATCTGAGTATATCCCTGACTCCCTGGCTACTTCCTCCAAGGTCGTCTGGTAAACTGAACGCGTCTCAGCATTCCTCAGAGTAAGGTTCAAGAGCAGGAAGTCCCTCTCCAAGCTAACACCCTAACCCTTAACAACACCTATCGGTACGAGCCTAGCTACGAGCTTGGCTATGCCCGCCTTATGAGTGGCACTCACCACCTCATCAACGTCCTTGTAAGCCCCCGGAGCCTCCTCAGCTGCTACTGCTAGAGAGGCTGGCTTCACTATTATCCCTCTCTCAGCGAGCATCTGGACTATCTGGCTACCCCTATAGACCCTCTTAGCTTGCTCCCTGCTCATCACCCTGCCGGCGCCGTGAGCAGTTGTCCCGAAGGACTCCTCCATAGCTTTAGCTGTACCTGCCATTAGGTAGGAGGCTGTCCCCTGCGATCCAGGTATTATCACGGGCTGTCCCACGTCCCTGTAGTCGCTGGGGATTGCCGGATGACCCGGAGGGAAGGATCTAGTGGCTCCCTTCCTATGCACGTATACCTTCACCCTCCTCCCGTCCACCACGTGCTCCTCCAACTTCGCTATGTTGTGGGCCACATCGTAGATCAGCTCCATGCCCATATCCTCCGCTCTCCTCCCGAAGACCCTCTCGAATGCCTCTCTGACCCAATGAGTCACCATCTGCCTGTTGGCCCAAGCATAGTTAGCAGCGCCTTTCATCGCCTTGAAGTACTTTTCAGCAGCATCTGAGTTGGCGTACGCGAATATAAGCTCTTTGTCTGGCAATCTGAAGTTAAGGGAGCTTATCCTTGCTAGCATCATGTTCAGGAAATCGTCAGCCACCTGGTGTCCGAAGCCCCTGCTACCCGTGTGCACCATGGCCACTACCTGGCCCTCCCGTTCTATTCCCATGACCTTGGCTGCAGCGGCATCGTATATCCTATCCACCACCTGTACCTCCAGGAAGTGATTGCCGCTGCCGAGAGAGCCTAGCTGTGGAGCCCCTCTCTCCTTGGCCTTCCTACTTATGACGTTTGGATCGGCTTCCTCCATCATACCCCCTTCCTCGCAGTGCTCCAGGTCCCTCTCCCAACCGTAACCTTGCTCCACCGCCCACCTAGCTCCCATCACTATCACTTCATCCAGCTGCCCCGTATTCAGCCTGACCTTGCCACTGCTCCCCAGCCCGGATGGGACGTTTTCGAAGAGGGTGTCAACTAACTGCTTAAGCTTCGGTCTGACGTCCCTCTCATCAAAATCTGTCCTTATTAGTCTTACCCCGCAGTTTATGTCGTAACCGACGCCTCCTGGGCTCACTATGCCCTCATATGCATCGAAAGCCGCAACACCCCCTATCGGGAATCCGTAGCCCTCATGTATATCGGGCATCGCTATGGAGTAATTGTATATGCCAGGGAGCATCGCCACGTTGGCTAACTGCTCTAGGGCCTTAGACTCTATCTGCCTCACGAGCTTCTCGGTGGCGAAGACGAGACCAGGAACCCTCATCCCCGGCTTATAATTCTTCGGGAGCTCCCATCTGACCTCATCTATCTTCCTGAGCAGCGACTCGGCGCCCACTTCCCACACCGCGCTATTGTAGTAGGCAGGCTATATAAAACGGATGTGAGTTCCCTGGACTCTCAGCATGGAGCCCTCGCATCTGAAATGCGATATGTATAAGAATAAGACGAGCGCCTATCCCATATCCCTTGCAACTGGATGAGTGAAAGCTTCTTGGAGAACATACGTCATGTAGGTGCCTTGTGGCGAAGTCCGCGGAAACATGGGCAGTTACTTAGGAAGGTTGATCCGTTAAGATCCCCCTCAATGCCCCAAGATCTCTCCTTCCGATCCGCTGCATAAGCGGAGGTACGCTGGGTTAAGGGGAGAGGTTTAAGGGGATGTCTATGCATGTGATTCCTGACAGAGGCTCTGGTGATGTGATCTGAGACTCAAGAAGAGGTTAGGTCAGCACATGATGGTCTCGAGGAAGTGGCTCCGTGTGATAGCCGATCTGCTGGAGATAGAGGAGCATGATGAGGTAGTGGAGCTGGGGGCTGGAACGGGTAACTTAAGCGAGGAGATACTCCTCAGGAAGCCTAGAAGACTGATCCTGATAGAGAAGGACCCTGAGCTAGTCGAGGTGCTCAGGTCGAGGTTCAGGGGGAGGGAGGGTGTTGAGATAGTGAGAGGAGATATAAGGGACTTCCTACCAATCAGCACGGATAAGATAGCATCGAACCCGCCTTACTACCTCTCCTCTCAGCTCCTACTGGGACTAGCTAGGAGCAAGTTCAAGAGAGCTGTCCTCACCTTCCAAAGGGAGTTCGCTGAGAGATTAGTCGCTGGACCAGGTACTGAGAACTACGGGAGCCTCTCCGTTATAGCTTCCCTCCTCCTCAACATCAGGCTAGTGGCTACTATCGGCAGGAGCGCCTTCAGCCCATCCCCAGCTGTCGACTCAGCTGTGGTCCTGATCGAACCAAAGGAGGATGAGCTGAGGGACCACATACTGAGGTACTGCAAGATGATATTCTCCAGGAGGAAGAGAGAGCTTAAGAACGTTCTCAGGCCTTTGTTAGGTGATAAAGCATCTTCACTACCTTACTCCGACGCCAGGCCATATCACCTCACCCCCGAACAGGTAAGGGATGTGATAGCTTGGCTGAGGGAGGAGCTTGGGAGGTAGCCGGCATCAGGTTGCTGAGAGCTGAGGATGTCTACTGGCCCGCAGAGGATAGCCTGCTCATGCTGGATGCCTTAAGGTCCCTCGATCTAAGAGGTAAGTCCTGCTTGGACTTAGGGACTGGAACCGGGATCTTAGCGATAGAGATGGCCATGAAGGGATGTCAGACCACCGCTTCAGACATATCACTAGACTCCTGCACTTTGGCTAAGAAGAACTCTCTCCTAAATGGGGTGAGCATTGAAGTAGTTCAGGGGAGCTTAGCTAGGCACTTCAGGGATCTAGCATTCGACCTGATATCTTTTAATCCCCCCTACTTGCCACTGGAGGGTGAATCGGAGCATTGGACCGGTGGCGAGTCCGGAAGGAAGCTCATAGATGCTCTACTGGCAGATCTACCGAGACTGTTGAGGAGGGGGGGTGCGGCCCTGATATTACATGCTGACTTCAACGGTCCCGAGCTCACCATTAGGAGGGCTGAGGCGTTCGGTATGGAAGCAACAATCGTCAAGAGAAGGAAGTTGGCTTTCCATGAGCTCATGGTAGTTAAATTAAGGAAGAATTAGAACCGGGACTCCCTAGCTTGCTTCACCATCTTGTAATGCTTCCTGCAGAGGGGTATCTTCTTTCCTGGATCTCCCCTAAGCTTGAGCTTGAGTGATTGTATGGCGGGCAGGTAGGATCTATCCACTTCCCTGACCGCTTCCTCACCACAACCATCTATGACGCACTCAACCATTAAATCACCTCTCCCCTCGGGGGGAGAGGCTCTATTAACCTTTTTGTCTCACTAGTTGAAAAGCCAGGAGCTCACTCGAAATCGGGTTTCATTTTTCCCCTGAAGCAATATCGGAGTTCAGGAGACGAATGGGCTGCGAGCAGGATATCTATGTTGGGGTCTGCTTTATGCATTTGATGTACAGCGGGGAGGGCAAGTAAATGTTCCTGAGGTAATCGACGAGTGACCCCACCTCTTCAATCTCCACATAATCCCCTGGATTCTTCCCCTTGATAGAAGCCTTCACCGTTTGGAACTTCAAAACCATTCTCTCGACGATTGAGAGAATGCTATCATCCGCTTTCAAAACTCTCCTCAACAGGGGAATGTCCTGAGGGACCGGAATGGACCCCCCGAAGTCCTCCCTGAACCAATGTCCCACTGTGTGAAGGTAGCCAGTGGGCAGCGCGTCTATAATGTCCTGAATGGTCAATCCCATCTCCCTTCTCAATAAAGTCAAGTAGCGTGCAACCACTGGTTGGTCTATCCTATAGAGCCTCATTTTAGTAAAGTATTCGCCTAACATAAGCTTTCTCGCCCCAGGGGATGCCCCCCAGTTCAGCCTATTGAGGTCTGTGAACTTGCTCCTAGTCCCTCTCTTCCTCTCCTCAAATCTTCCTATTTTTTCAACCTTCCCTACCTCACAGTTAGCTGCCTGGAGCCTCTCTATAACCTCCCTGACGTCCTCAGGCTCTTCTACCCGTGGAACCGTCTTCAGATCCACCCATAGTCTCGTTCCACAGTGAGGGCACAAGTTCTCTCCGACAGGATCGTACGGCTCCTCAAGGTCCCTGCTGCATTCGGGGCATTTGAAGATGAGGCCTTCCATCACTATTTCATCCTTTTCAGGATGAAGGACGAGCTCTACGGAGCTTTCCTCACTCCATCTCACTGCTACGATCTTTGGAAAGCCATCGGGATACCTCTCGAGGACCCTAACCACGATCCCCTCCCTAGTTCCCTTTCCCGATACGTCCCTCACCCTCATCCCGACGAACTCCTCCTCCCACCAGTTCCTCCCCGAGTGGGTCTTGGGCCTCACTCTTATGCGATCCAGGTGGAACCTGTATCTCACCCTGGTGCTATCGGCAGCGAACATGAACACCGGGAACCACTTCCTTTCCCGAGATACCACGATCATGTTCCTTAGAACGTAGCCGTACCGGAGTATAGCGTGAACGTAATACAGGGTCTCCAGGGTCCAGTTAGTCACTCCGAAGAAATACAGAGCGTCCTCCCTATGGTATCTCCTGAACTCAGTCGTGGTCACTCCCCTGAGGGCAGCGAGGAAATCGGAGCTTGAATCGGTGATGTATACCTCCCCATACCTCTCCGTCGTTATGACATTAATTTTCCCCTCCGGAAGCCCCTCCTCGTTTACGGGACCCCATTCGTAAGCGATATCCTCGACGCGTTCGACGGTCTCTATGCCGGTTCTCCGTCTCATGATGTCTATGAACGCATCTCCTTTCTCT
>CALJEO010000012.1 GCA_938073845.1 uncultured archaeon | reverse complement strand
TAGAGTTGCTATCGCAGATGAACGGATGATGCTGATTGAGGTGTCCTCTCACGTGAGGAAGTTCGATGTCCATATTTCGAGAACAAGGCAGATTTTCTATGAGAATATGTCAGGGAGAGCACCTTCAAAGCTCATGATAGTGACTCCTTCCGCTGATGAAGACGCTATCAGGACAGCCGATGAGCTGAGTATTGAGATTCACACGAATAACCTCGATGAGCAGCTTACTACCGAAACCCAATCTTTAAGTCCCATCGGTGAGTGGGTTCGCCCCAATGGGGAAAGCCTCAATGAGCTCGGGAGGGCTTAGGGCTAACGATTTCCAAGGGCTGTGCGTGTCTGAAGGAAAACATAGCTAATCTTATAAAGGGGTAAGGGAGTGATGAGCGGACAGGATGTGGTGAAAGATGGAGATGTCCCTGATAGAGGGCCTAATGAGGGAGATCGACGAGAAGCCCCAGCTCGCTGCACTACTAGCTGAGAAACTAGGAGTCTTCATTCAGGCGAGGATGCTCGAGGAGCAGAAGAGGCTGAGGGAGGACTTCAATAGGATGCTCGAGAGGATAGCTCGGATAGAGGAGGAGCAGAGGAGCATGAAGGAGAGTATTGAAGAGATGAGGAGGGAACAGAGGAAGATGAAAGAGGCCTTCGATTCTTTCAGGGAGTCAATGATCTATGGGCTCGGCCAACTGGGTAAGTTCGCCGGGGTTACGTTCGAGGGGTTCGTGAGGATGCTTTTAACGAAAGAACTTCAGGAGTTAGGCGTGATCAAACGGGATAAGGAGTTAACTAAGGCTGTGATAAGGGGAGAAGAGATAGATCTCTTCTGCGAGGATCCCCTTATAGTGGGAGAAGTGACCGCTCACGCTGAGAGTGCGGAGGAAGTGAATAAACTCATGAGGAAATCTCTTGTGGTTGAAGAGGAGTACAAGAGGATCTCAAAGAAAATATTGGTCATTCTGACGGCTCCTAGGGAAGTTGCGGATGAGATCAGAAGGATCTGCGCTGAGAGTGGCATCGAGGTAGTGATAGGGAAGTCGGTGGATTGACCCTCTCTGTTTCCTACCGCTGTAAAATCAATCAACATTAATCCATGTGCCAGGAAAAAGTTACATATTCTTTTTACTTACCTGATGATACGGCAATAATCTCAGCGAACTTACGGGAATATCCTTAAATTTTATGGTCCCTTAGAGCGACACCGGACTCGGGAGGAAGCTGATATGGAAAACGCCGAGAGGATGGGACTGAGAGAATGGTCCTTGATACTCATTTTGTCGATCATATGGGGGAGTTCCTTCCTCTTCATGGGTATTCTAATTAAGGAGCTTCCCCCTCTGACGATAACAGCTTTGCGTCTCAGTTTAGCTGCTCTCGCACTTAACCTGATACCGAAGGAAAGAACGCTCAAATTTCCTTGGAGGGAATTATTCATCCTAGGATTGACCAACAGCACGATACCCTACGCGCTGATCCTCTGGGGACAAGTCTACATAGCTAGCAGTCTCGCATCCATACTGAACTCGACTTCCCCCTTCCTCACATCATTACTGGCTCACTTCCTCACCGAAGATGAGAAGCTGACTAAGAACAAGGTATCAGGGGTGATAATAGGTTTCTCAGGCACTCTCTTGATGCTGGGACCCGATGCCCTGAGGTCCGACAGCGATCTGGTGGGCCAGCTCATGGTCCTTTCGGGTGTGCTATGTTACTCCTACGCCACGGTCTTCGCCAAGAAGCTTTACGGAGTCCTATCCCCCTTAGCTATAGCTTCAGGGCAGCTGATAACGGCCGCTCTGACATCCCTTCCCCTCGCAATAATCCTCGAAAAACCCTGGACACTCCCCAACCCATCGGCCAGCGCTTGGGCCTCACTTATGGGCCTCTCATTCATCTCCACGGCCCTGGCCTATGTTATATTCTTCGAGGTGCTTGGGTCATCGGGGGCGACCCAGGTGAACCTGGTGACCCTACTGATTCCGGTCACAGCAACGCTCCTCTGCACGACCCTTCTCGGGGAGGTCCTAGAGTGCAGAAACCTTCTGGGGATGGTCATTATTCTGACGGGCCTCTCCATAGTTGACGGAAGGCTCCCGTATTTACTGAGGAAGGCCCTAGGGCGTTAGGTTTTTAGGCATCAGTCAGCTTTAGAACTCGTGAGGTGGCTCATAATATCGGATGCTCACGGGAATTACGATGCCCTGAGGAGGGTACTGGATAGCGAGAGATATGATGAGGTCATCTTCCTTGGGGATGCTGTTGACTACGGCCCTCAACCCGCGGAGACCCTGGACCTGCTAAGGGAGGTGGGCTCCATCCTCCTTAAGGGGAACCACGATGCCGCGGCAGCTCACGGGATAAGCTGCATGTGCAGGGAGGAGCTCAGACCCCTCAGCGAGTACACAAGGGCTAATGTAACGTTGAAGATTCTCTCAAAGGAGGATCTGAAATTCCTCGCGAGGCTTCCAGATAAAGCTGAACCCCTCCTGGGCGAGCTCCGCACATACGCTGTCCACGCCTCCCCAAGGGATCGCCTCTACGGCTACGTCATGCCCGACATGAGCGATGAGGAGCTGGAGGAACAGATGCATGAGCTGGGCTTAGCCGGCCCCAGGAAGCTGGATCATGAGCTAGTGCTCCTAGGGCACACTCACAGGGCGATGGTAAGGGAACTGAATTCTAAGATCGTGAACCCGGGCTCCGTGGGCCAGCCCAGGGACGGCGATCCCAGGGCATCCTATGCCCTCCTAGAGGACGGGAGGCTGGAGCTCAGGAGGATCAGCTACGACGTTGAGGGCGTGATAAGCAAGTTGAGGGGACTTAGACTTGAGAAGTGGGCTGAGGACCAGCTCGTTCACATACTCAGGAACGGCTCGATTGAGGCCTGAAACCTATCTAGTGCTTCCGGAACTCTCCAGTACTCCTCATCTCCGAGAAGCTCCTCCTGCCTCGGGAACTTCTCGGGTATCGAGCTGAAGTTATCCTGACTTGATGAGCCCCTCATCTGCTTGCATCGGCCTCCCTGGTGAGCCGATCCTCCCGATTCCGGTCGAGTCAAAGAGCCACCTAGCCGGAGGCCTAATCTCAGAGAAGCGCTTAATTCAGGGGATAACTTAGGCAGCGCTGAGCGTCAAGAGGGTCCTCCATGAGTTCATCGATGAGCTCGGCAGCCTCCCGAGGATCTCGCTTGGATTAAGGCCTCCGAAGGGATGACTCGCTGCAGCCGAGGTGAGTGACCCGGAACTCTCTAAGCTGCCGTGCAGGTGGACGCAGGCCGAAGCGTATGGGTGAAGCGCTCCAATGAAGAAGGCGATCTCTAGGTGCCTAGACACATCGGCCTCCTGGCCGCGCTCAGGTTATTGGGCTTTATTGGATCCATTGCAGCAGCCTCTCCTTTGTAAACCAGCCAAGGACACTTCAGACTGACCTCATGAAATCACGCTGATATGTTGATGACGCCCTGTTGAGGGACCCGTCCCGTACAGGGTCATTATGAGTTGCCCGCTGCTTGGACAGCTTGGTGGGAGAAGGACCTCTTACCCCCATAGCTATCACGGACCTCGATGGAAGGATTAGTGATTTTTCCATAGGCTGGGGTAAGGGGTCGCTAGAGCAGGTAGTCGGACATGATACCTAAGCCCAGGAGGAGTCCTATAGCCACATTGAGATCGAAGGCCTCCCCATATCTACCTCTCCTGGCCTCCATGTTCTCCACCAGTAGGAGGAGGCCGTAGAGGATCACTGAGATGAGGGAGATGATTCCAGTCGTCGATGTGAACAGAAGGATCAGGAAGGAGGAGAGGTGCATGATGGAAGCTAAGCGTATTGCGGTTGATTCGCCGAGACAAGCCGGTATGGACTTAACCCCGAACCTCCTATCAAACTCGACGTCCTGCATCGAGTATATGGTGTCGAAACCTGCCACCCAGAGGACCAG
>CALJEO010000011.1 GCA_938073845.1 uncultured archaeon | reverse complement strand
GGCGAGGCCTCCTATCATCGTGAGGGTGACGGCCCAGTAGGGCGTGTGGAACCTGGAATCGACGGCCGCGAACATCTCCGGGAAGAACCTATCGAAGGCCCAGGCGAATATCATCCTGCTAGCTACTACGAAGAAAGCTGGTATGTCCTTAAGCAGCACTATACCGACCAGCATACCGTTGAGTGTCTGCAACCACTCCAAGCCGCGAGGAACGAGGGGTATCGTGAACGAGGTGACTACACGAGGCGGGAGCAGGTGCGTTGCTGGAACGCCTAATAGCTTAGCTACTCCCTCTGAACCAAGCTCACTCATCAGGTAGTTGTAGAGAGCGGTGTAGTAAACTCTGTCGGGCGGTACCCCGTTCTTAGCCAAGTAGTCGAGTGCCCCCGGTACCTTGGCGAGCACATCATGGGGTACGGTGTATGCTGTGTAGACGAGGAAGGGCAGCGTTATGTAGTAAGCCATTATTATGAGGGTCCCGAGCACCTGAGCGACGAATAGGCTCCTTCCCGGAGACTTCATCTCACCTCCAACGAAGACAGCTGAAACTATGCCTATGTAAGCCCATATAGCCCCTGTCCCAGCGGCTATCGTCGCACCCCAATCGAAGGCCGCCACGGGTAGGTTGCCCTTGGCCATCCCTATCTCGAAGGCCTTATTAACTATCTTCTCGTAGGCCCCTGCCCCGTACAGGGAGTTCCATCCGTTCACAGTAGCCATCGGACCCATTCCCCAAGCTCCGAGGATTATCAGGTTAGTTAGACATCCTATTATCGCAACGACCCCGAGCAGGTTTATTATCCAACCGTATATCCTCATACCCAGGTAAGCTATAGCTCCGAATATCAGCACGAAGAGTACACCGAGTATCCAGTGCCCTTGCGTGGTCGCCATCCATTGAGCTGTGGCCAGGAGGCCCTCATCCTTCAGAGCTATGCCCGCAGCCGTAGCTGCGCCGACGAAGAAGTCTATTGAGTACCAAGCGATTATACCGTAGCTCAGCACTTCAGTGAACCAGAAACCCCAGGAAGCAAGGAAGCCCATCGTCGGGTTGAGACCTCTGCTTATGAATATGTAGTCACCACCCGTTCTGGGCATCATGGCACCGAGCATCGTGTAGACCAAAGCGGTTGGTATCGCTAGCGCAATCCCTGTTAACAGGAAGGAGTAAGGTATGAAAGCCCCCGGATGCTGATAAGCTGCTATCACGGACAGCCTGTGGATTCCCCCTCCTACTGTGTGCGTGAACACTATCATGAAAGCGGTGAACGGTCCAACGGTCCTCACGAGCCCTGAGGCCCTCCTCACGAACAACGTAGGTGCTTCACTCATAACATCACCCCTGAGAGGGCCGGGGGTCACCGCTCCCTATTAAATATAAACTTTTCCCCATCTCGGAGGAAGAGGTATTTTATAAAGATAAAAGCCCCTTTTAGAAGAAATATTTTACCATCTTATCCATAATACTGATATCTATTGTTCATCATTCCAATTTATGTAGTGAATTAAGTCTAATGCTTGATCCGACGTAGCCGACTGACTTATTCCCAATTCGCCAGGAAGGAGGTAAGATGTGGTTTAAACTCGAGGGATATACCTTGAGTGCGGTGAATACGGGGAGCCATTGTGAGGACGGACTCTACGACCAGCTTCGGCAATTTCAGTGACCTTTTCATGGGAATTCTAAGAGGTTACTGATCCTCTCCCGATAAATTTGATGCGTTGAGACGCCCCCATGCCTCCCAAGGGCTAGGGGTGGTCCTAGGGACGTCGAGCGTTCTGAGCTCAACCTGGATGGGGTAAGTGACATTGCAACACTCTCTTGAGAGGTCATCATCCCTGATCCCGGGGGCTCCGATGAGAGCGATCCCTCAGCCAGTCCGAGGCCTATTTAGGCTTGACGATCGCCCAGGCCACATCTTAAGGGCCTCATCCTCGCTCCCATTACTTACTCCGAAAGGTCACTGATCCAAGGCCTTTGGGTGAGCTTTCAACGTCCACATCGGCCCCTCTGGGAAAAGCTCCCCAACCCCCATCGCAAGATGCTAAACGCTTGCGTTCAGAGAGCCAGCCCCTCAATCATCAAGGTACGGGACCTCTTCCGATAGCGAAAATCGGTATCTCAACAGATAGGTTTTTGATTGAGCTTATCTCAACCCTCAGCAGCCTCCCGATGCATAGGGGCCTAATCGCTACTTCAACCTCGGTCATCCCCCTCCTCAGTACCCCCTCCTGATGAGGTACCTCGGCTACGACGCAGCCCGATACGGTTAGGAGAGGACCCTCGTACCGAAAGTCCTCCCAAGTTTCCAGTATCACCTTGATCCTCATCTCACCGCTCAGAACTATCCCCTTAGCCTCCGCGCGCATGGAGATCCCATCGGATGAGTTGCTTACCCTCAGCTCGAATTCCTCCCCCCTCACTACGCTCATCAGCTCACTCATGAGGATGTTCGCGGCCTCCAGCTGGAAGGGAATTCGCAGCCCGGAGGCCCATGGGTCGACCCAGCTCAGGTTCACCCCGTAGCCACTGGAGACCAGCGAGTAGGAGAGGAAGTCAGCAGCTCCTGGCCTCGCTCCGTACTCCGACTTCCCAATCTGAGCTAACTCCTTGAGTAGCAACCTGACTGCCTCCATATATTCTTCGCTCAGCCTCGCCTCCCTCGTCCCAACCTTGCTTTGAAGGAGTACCCTACCGCTGGGATAAACCGTTAAGCTCTCACTGAGGCCCGCTACCCCGCCCGTCCTCCGGTAGGTCGCGAGGGGCCTCTCGGTGCGGAGCAGCAGGAGGTAGATCAGCAGGGATACCGAGATTGTCAGCGTGACTAGGAGCACTACCAGGGCCCATCTGGGCGCACCTATCCAATGAAACACGCGGGTCACATCTGGTACAGGATAAAAACTTTGTTAGTTCCTGGGCACTCCCATGTTCAAAGGGCCAGTGAGGTCAGGAAGGGGCCTCAGCTCATGCGAGTCCGAGGATGAGTGCCTCATGGCTTGCGTCAGGCCTCAACTATCAGATCCTCCAGCTGATCCGGATAGTTTGTTATGAACTCGAAGCCGTCCTTCCTGACCACTATTGTATCAGAGTGCCTGAAACCGCCCAGCTCCCTCACGTATATGCCCGGCTCCACTGAAACGACAGTCCCCTCCTCGAGCACGGTATCATCACCTATATCGAGGAATGGGGCCTCATGGAAGTCCAGCCCTATTCCGTGCCCAGTGTGATGCCTCCAGTGATCCATCAGCCCTTTTTCCCAGAAGAACTTCCTCACGGCCCTATCTACTTCGCTGCACATCACCCCAGCCCTCACCCTCTCCAGCGCCACATTCCTAGCTTCAATCATCAGCCTGAAGAACCTCTCCTGCTCAGGGCTGGGGCTTCCCACCACTAAGGTCCTCTCCAGCTCGGAGCAGTAGCCACTAACGTTTGCAGTAGCTCCAGTGATGAGCAAATCCCCCCTCCTTATGGTGGCGTGGATCGTCAGGGAGTGGGGGTAATAGGAGTGCTTACCGACCTGTCCCCTGAAACCGGCGCTTGCGCCTGCGAAAGGTCCTAAGGGCCTGTAGATGTCCTTTAACGTCTTAGCCATAGCTAGGGTAGCTTCCATGCTTGCAAGAAGGGATATCTCGTCCTCAAGCCTTCCAACAGTGGTGTACTCCTGAAGGAGCCTGTGAGCGTACCCAGCCCATTTCGCGCTCTCCCTCAGAAGCCTTATCTCCTCCTCAGATTTCACCACTCTCAGGCCCTCTACCAAATCTCTCTCATAGCTGTAGGATGCGCTCAGGACCTCGCTGAGCCTGGGACCCCTGTAGCCGTAAGCGTGCCCATGCCCATCGCCATCGAACCCTATCCTCCTTCCTTCAAGCCCTAGCTCCCTCATGTGCTCAGCTATCACCTTCATGGGATGCCTCTCATCAGGATACTCGG
>CALJEO010000010.1 GCA_938073845.1 uncultured archaeon | reverse complement strand
GAAGGAGAGGATAGTGGTTGAGGAGAGGGGGAAGAGGTTAGCGATACCGGGAGGCTACACGGGGAGGATAAGGGAGGTGAGGTTGGATCTGATACGCTACCTGATGGGAGCGGGCTACAGGATCGTGATATCCCCCATAGCTAGGGGATCGAGGGGGGAGATATTGAATGTTGATGCCGATCAGGCTGCGGTTAAGCTAGCTCAGGCCCTGCTTCCTGAGGCCCTACTGATACTCACCGATGTCAATGGGGTCATCTTGAGAGGGGAGGTGAGGAGTGAGCTCAGGCTCAGCGAGCTAGATGCTGTGATGAGTGAGTTGGGGGCCGGGATGAACAGGAAGCTCCTACTCGCCAGGGAGCTCGCTGGTACGGTTAAGGTGATCATAGCGAATGGGCTTGGGGACGAACCCGTTACGAAAGCGTTGAAAGGGGAGGGTACTGTCCTAAGTATTGGATAAAACATTCACCTTATTTGACGATCTTCGTACCAATGGGTACGAAGATAACTTTTTAAATTACCGATATTCGTGCGGAGGGGTGCGAACATGGAGGCGATCTGTCCTGTGTGCGGGTCCCCCATAAGGTTGCCCGAGGACGTGATACCGGGAGAGCTCCTGGACTGCAGCTCCTGCAACGCTGTGCTTGAGGTCTTCGAGGAGGGAGGAAGCTACGCCCTGAGGGAAGCCCAAGGGATACTGGAGGACTGGGGAGAATGAGGGTCTCCCTCGTATACGAGAGGATCAGGGAGGAAGAAGCCCAGCTGATGAGGGCAGTTGAGAGGCTGGGCCATGAGCTCTCCCTGGTGCACCTAAACTCGGATAAATACTTCACCCTAGATAGGGGTGCTATGAGGAGCGATGTCGCCCTAATAAGAGCGATCAGCCAGACCAATGCACTACTCTCCTCGGAGATGATTGAACACATGGGTGTGAGGTGCGTCAATCCTTCCACTGTCCTGAGGGTATGCAACAATAAGCTAACGACCTCGATGAGGCTCTCTGAAGTTGGCATACCAACTCCGAGGACGGCGGTAGCCTTCTCTCCGGAGGGAGCCCTCAGAGCGGCTAGGAGCATCGGCTTCCCCGTCGTCTTGAAGCCCATCAACGGTAGCTGGGGGAGACTAGTTTCCTTAGCTAGGGATGAGGAGGAGTTAAGGGCCATCGTAGAGCATAGGGAGGCTATAGGCTCTCCCTACTATAGGGTACATTACATTCAGGAGTACGTCAGGAAGCCCGGGAGGGATATAAGGGCATACGGAACTGAGGAGAAGTTCATAACAGCTATATACAGGATCTCAGATCACTGGATAACTAACACGGCGAGGGGAGGAAAGGCAGAGCCTGTCAAGCCCAGCAGTGAGCTTGAGGAGCTCGTGGTGAGGACCTGCGAGGCCCTTGGCGGGGGATTCCTGGGGGTAGATGTAGCGGAGGATGAGGGAAGAGGACTCCTTGTGATGGAGGCCAACGCCACCACAGAGTTCAAGAACGCGGCTAGGGTGACTGGGGTGGACATAGCTGGGGAGATCGTTAGGTACGCGCTGGGGAGCTGAATGGCCTCACTGATCGAGTTCCAAAGGAGGAGGGGGCTCAAGCTGGTTAGGGGGGAGGCCCAGTACGTCTGGGACTCTGAGGGTAGGAGGTACCTGGATGCCCATACTGGTCATGGAGCAGCCTTCCTGGGTCACGGGCCTCCGAGGGTCTTGGAAGCCCTTAAGGAGCAGATGGAGAAGCTGATCGTATGTCCAACCACTTTCTCAAGTGAAATCATGTATTCCTGCCTGGAACTCCTCTCCAGGGTGCTTCCAAGATCCCTTATGAATGTTTACTTTCAGAACAGTGGGACGGAGGCCGTTGAGCTCGCCCTCAAGCTGGCCTTCAAGGCGACGGGTAGGAAGCGTGTATTGGCCTTCCAGGGCGGCTTCCACGGCAGGACCCTGGGCTCGTTATCCGTCACCTGGAACCCCAGGTACAGGAGGGGGTTCCCCTCACTGGAGGTGAGGTTCGCTAGGTTCAACGAGCTATCCTCGGCTGACGCTGTGGATGAGAGCACCGCTGCCGTCATCGTGGAGCCCGTGCAGGGGGAGGGGGGCATCAGGCCCGCCATACCCGATTTCCTCAGGGAGCTGAGGAGGGCTTGCGATGATAATGGAGCTATCCTCATATTCGATGAAGTTCAGAGCGGTTTCGGGAGGACCGGATTTATCTGGGCCCATCAGAGCAGGGGAGTTGAGCCCGACGCGATGACTGCTGGCAAGTGCATGGGAGGTGGCTTCCCAGTAAGCTTAGTAGCTGCTAAGGGCTGGTTGCTGGAGGGAATCGAGGGAGGGGAGCATGGGAGCACGCACGGTGGCAATCCCTTAGCTTGCGCAGCCATTTGCGGAGGTATCAGGACTCTGATAGAGGATAGAGTACCTGAAAGGTCCTTCAGGACTGGAAGCAAGCTGATCTCCATGCTTAAGGAGCTTAGGGGACCGATCAAGGAGGTCAGGGGAGAGGGCCTGATGGTCGGCCTGGAGCTCGAGGGTAGGGTTGATCCGGTAGTGGAGTCCCTGGAGAGAAGGGGCGTCCTAGTATCCAAGGCGGGGAGCAACGTGATCAGGATCCTCCCCCCATACATGATAAGCGAAGAGGACATCTACTTCCTTACGGAGAAGCTGGAGGAGACCTTTGTTGAGCAGGGTAGCTGATGTCCTTGTCAGAATCCTCAGGGTCTACAGCCCCAACGGTGGGGAGAGGGTCCTGGAGGAGGAGCTCGTGAGGATAGCCAGGGAGCTGGGATTGGAGGCTCACTCGGATTCCGCGGGCAATGTGATAGCGGGGAGCGAGGAGGCCCGAGTAGCCCTAGTGAGTCACTACGATACCGTTCCAGGCGAGCTTGAGGTGGCTGTGGGGAGCGAGATAAGGGGGAGGGGAGCTGTTGATGCAAAGGGCCCCCTGGCATCAATGCTTGTAGCGGCATCTCTTTCCAGTCATCCCGTGATGGTCGCAGCTCTCGCGGATGAGGAGGGAGAGAGCAAGGGAGCCCTGAGGCTTCTAGAGGGCGATATTCCGGATTACGTGATAGTGGGGGAGCCCTCCAACACCTCCGGCGTGGTGATCTCATACAGGGGAAGCGCCAGGTTGCTGGTAGAGTGCAGCGGCGGGGGAGGGCACTCCTCCCACCCCGGGGACTCAGCCGTGGATAAGCTGATCGACTGCCTGAACACCATAAGGAGCTACAGCTTTGCTGGAGCCAGCTTGACCGTGATAAGGATATGCGGTGGGAGCTCCTTCAGTGTCCTCCCGAGATCAGCTTCGGCTGAGCTGGACCTGAGGTTCTCCAGGGCAGGAGACGCCCAGTTGGTGCTCAAGGGGATCGAGGGGCTGCTGCGGGAGGGATGCGGGGCCAGGCTTCAAAGGGTCACCGAACCCGTTTCCGTCAGACCGAGCGATCCAGTTCCCAGGGCCCTCATCAGAGCCATATTATCCTCCGGGGCTGAACCTAAGCTCCTCAGGAAATATGGGACCAGTGATATGAATCTATTGGCTAGGAAGGCTAAGAGCATAGCTGCTTATGGGCCAGGTAGGAGCGAGCTGGCCCACACGGATGAGGAAGAGGTATCAATCGGGGAACTGGAGTTCGCGACAGGGGTCTATCTAAGGGCTGTGGAGTACCTTTCCGTCAAAGGCCCACCAGTGGGTCATTAAAACGCACCTGTTCATTTGATCCGCAAACCTCCGAATGGGTAGCGGTCTCCCTAGAACCCTTTGGGGGCACGCTCTCCAACGGCAGAGTCCCATAGGCGAGCCAGATGTTGCATCCCCAGTGCGTTTCGCAGTCAGTTGTTCTCCCTCATATCATGGGAGGGCTCCAACTTGCATCAATGGCAGTTATCTCACATCAGTTCAGGCTTAACTTAGCCTAGGCACACTACCGCCCACCTCAACGTTAAAGATCCTCGCGCATCAACGTGAAGCTGAACGGAACTCAACGCTAATATGGGATGAGAGACCTCATCACTAGGCTCATCATGGGGCTGGTTGAACTCCTGGACCTCAAGGAGGACCTAAGGAGGAGGATAGGAGAGAGACTATCCTCTAGGGAGAGGAGGGAGGCTCTTATGGATCCCCACTCCAAGCGTGAGCCCAGGATGTGCGGCCTCACCGTGCATCCGGGGAGGGGTTGCAGCCTCGGGTGTAAGTACTGCTACGTGGAGGATATGGGACTAATTGCCCTCAGCGTCTCAAGGCTCAGCGGATTACAGCTAGCTTATGCTCTGCTCTCCAATCCTTACGTGCTACCATCCAGGGAGGGGACGCTGCTAGCCTTCGGATCCGTCACAGAGCCCTTCCTCCCTGGGGTGAGGGAGAGGACCCTGGAGTACCTGAGGGTTGTTAGGGAGTTTTTGGGGAACCCCGCTCAGATATCAACGAAGAGCCACCTGAATCCGTATGAAGCCTCCGATTTGGCTGAGACCGATCCCGAGCTCAGCGTCCTGGTGACGATCACGACCCTGACTCAAGCGAGTAAGATAGAGCCCCTTGCCCCGAGTCCTGAGCTCAGGTTCCGGACTATCGAGAACCTCGCGGGAAGGTCCATGCACGTCTCCCTGTTCCTCAGACCCCTGCTGCCGGGGATAGCTGAGGAGGATGGACCTAGAATATTGGAGCTGGCCAAAAGATCAGGAGCGAGGGGAGTTGTCCTCGGAACACTCAGGGTGTCTCCCAGGATCATAGAGAGGTTGAGTGAAGCTTGTTTAGATGGGCTGGAGGACCTGCTCGCCGATAGAAGGCTGAGGAGCGGTAGACAAGTCCCCGTAGATTCCTCTCTCCTCAAGTCCTCGCTCCGAAGGGTCTCCGCTAAGCTGGGATTGAGGGTCTTCCCAGCGGCTTGCTCAGCGAACATGGAGGCTCACTCCCTGGGCTGCCGCGCCTGCCACCTCGGGCCCTGCGGTGGTGATCTTCCTAACGTAGATGCTCAAGATCTCGAGGAGGGG
>CALJEO010000009.1 GCA_938073845.1 uncultured archaeon | reverse complement strand
GAGGTGATCCCATGCCCAGACTCGTTGAGGCGATAATGGAGGCTGAGAGGGAGGCAGCTAGGATTATAGAGAACGCTGAGGCTGAAGCTAAAAGGATAATTGAGCTTGCAGAAGAAGAAGCGAGGCGCATGATTGAGGAGGCCAGGAACTCGCCTCTAGAAGCGTCCTTAATTCATGAACTGGATGTCGAGACGGGGAGGATCCTTGAAGAAGCCTCCAAGAAGGCTGAAGAGCTGAGGAAGAGTGCTGCTGAGAGGATAAGGCTAATGATCGATGATGTAGTTAGGGAGGTGGTCCTCGGTGAGTGAGCTAGTCGAAACGAGGGACTCAGAGGCCATAGTTAGGGCTATCCTGAAGATAGCTGAGGACAGAGCTGAGGCAATCCTCAAGGAGGCTAGGAGGAGGGCCAGCGAGATAGTTGAGTCAGCTAAGAGGGAAGCTGAGAATATCATCAGGAGCAGAAGAGAGAGGCTTGAGAGGGAGATGAGAGATGAGATCGCTAGGAGGAGGAGCGCTGCAGAGGTAGAAGCCAGTCAGATGATACTGAGGTTGAAGAGGGAGATCATTGACAACCTGATCAGGTCCATTCAGGAGAGACTCCAGAGGATAGCTGACGGGGAAGACCCCTCGTTCAACTATGAAGAGATATTGAGGAACTATTGCATAGAGGGAATCAAGGTCCTAGGAGATAGAGAAGTTTATTTAGCGGGCAGGGAGAAGGATAAGGGTATTCTCCTCAAGATCTCCAAGGAGCTGGAGAGAGATGGTGTCAGGGCTAAGATCGATCCTAAGGGCTTGCCTATAATCGGCGGTGTGGTCATCAAGGACTCCAGGGATGAGAGGAGGTACTACAACACTTTCGAGGGAAGGCTCAGGAGCTACTTAGAGGGGAGGATGCCTCAATTAGTTGAGAGGATCTTCGGGGGGATCTAGATGATCGAACAGGCTTACGTTAAGGGAGGGACCATAGTTCACGTGAAGGGACCCGTCATAATCGCTGAGGGGATGAGGGGCTCCAAGGTGAGGGAGGTCGTCTACGTAGGGGAGGAGAGACTCATAGGGGAGATCGTGAGGATAGAAGGGGATAGGGCCATCATACAGGTCTACGAGCCCACGGGTGGGGTGAGGGCCGGTGAGCCCGTTGAGAGGACAGGAGAGCCCCTCTCAGCGGAGCTCGGACCGGGACTCCTCGGGCAGGTTTTAGATGGGCTTGGAAGGCCGCTAGAGGTGATATCCGAGAGGGCCGGAGGACCTTTCATCATCAGGGGGATCAAGTCCCCCACACTGCCTAGGGACAGGAGGTGGCACTGGCTCCCTGAAGCTAGGCCAGGCGATCTCGTTCAGTCAGGCGATGTCCTGGGAAGCGTCAAGGAGGGGCCCATTAACCACAAGATAATGGTCCCTCCTCGCATCGGCAGGGCCAGGGTCTTAGAGGTCTACCCGGAGGGGGACTACACCGTGGAAGAGCCCATCGCAGTCGTCGAGCACGTCGGGGGAAAGGAGCAACTGAAGATGTATCATAAGTGGCCTGTGAGGAATCCCAGACCTTTCAAAGAGAAGCTAGATCCTAGCGAGCTCTTGATAACGGGTCAGAGGGTCATAGACACCTTCTTCCCCATAGTCAAAGGGGGAACTTCAGCCGTCCCGGGGGGCTTCGGAACGGGGAAGACCGTTGCGCTCCATCAGATATCCAAGTGGGCTGATGCCGATGTCGTGGTCTACGTGGGATGCGGGGAGAGAGGAAATGAGATGACGGATCTTCTCCACACTTTCCCCAAGCTGGTGGACCCGAAGACAGGCAGGCCTCTTCTCGAGAGGAGCGTTCTGATAGCTAACACGAGCAACATGCCGGTTCCCGCGAGGGAGGCCAGCATATTCATCGGGATAACTTACGCTGAGTACTACAGGGACATGGGACTCCATGTGGTGCTGACAGCCGATTCCACATCGAGGTGGGCTGAGGCCCTTAGGGAGCTGAGCTCTAGGCTCGAGGAGATACCCTCTGAGAAGGGATTCCCCGCTTACCTCCCCGACTTCGTGGCCTCATTCTACGAGAGAGCAGGAAGGGTTAGGGTATCGGGTAATAGGGATGAGATAGGTTCAGTTGCTGTGATAGGAGCCGTCAGTCCCTCGGGAGGTGATCTGAACGAACCAGTCACCCAGCACACGATGAGGTACGTGGGCGCTTTTTGGGCTCTAGATAAGGACCTCGCGTTCAAGAGGCACTTCCCGTCCATAAATTGGCTCAGAAGCTTCTCTAAGTACGCTTTAGGTTTGAGGAATTGGTGGATCAATACAACTGGGCATGAGATGATCGATTACAGGGAGAGGGCGATGTCGCTGCTTCAATCGGCATCCAGCCTAGAGGAGGTGGCGAGGGTGGTCGGGGAGGCAGCATTATCTGATGAGAACAGGCTCGTTCTCCTCTCTGCTGAGCTGATAAAGGAGGGATTCCTAGTCCAGAGCGCTTATCACGAGGTCGATACCTATTGTTCCCCCAAGAAGCAAGCTTTACTGCTGAGGACCCTGCTGGAGTTCTACGACAGGGCTAAGCCCCTGATAGAAGCGGGTGTTCCCATGTCCAAGGTAGCGGAGATGAGATCCCTAGGGCTCCTTAGGAGGCTCAAGTTCGTTCCTGAGGATGAGTTCGAGGCAGCAGTTAAGGAGGCCCTCTCCCAACTGGAGGCTGAGATATCCTCCCTGCTTGCGGAGGTGAGGTAATGGCAGTCCAGGGTTTGGTGTTCAGAGGCATAGACCAGGTGAAGGGTCCCCTCGTCATAATGAGGGGAGTCCCAGGCGTGGCTTACGAGGAGGTAGTTAGGATATACTCCGAGGATGGAAGGGAGTGGCTAGGTCAAGTACTTGAGGCTGGTAGGGATAAGGTAGTGATACAGGTGCTCGGGGATACGGAAGGTCTCGATTCCAATGCTATAGTCAAGTTCACGGGGTCCACACTGAGGGTGCCAGTATCGGATGAGGTGCTTGGCAGGATCTTCAATGGAGCAGGCGAACCGATAGATGGGGGCCCCAGCATCAGAGCGGAGGAGTTCAGGGACATAAACGGAGCCCCCATAAACCCCGTTAAGAGGGACTACCCGGATGAGTTCATAGAGACAGGAATCTCAGCGATAGACGGTATGTTGAGCTTAGTCAGAGGGCAGAAACTGCCAATATTCTCTGAGTCAGGGCTTCCTCACAACGAGGTCGCGGCTCAGATAGCTAGGCAGGCCGTGGTGCTGGGTAGGGAGGAGAGGTTCTCCATAGTCTTTGCTGCCGTAGGGCTGAAGTATGATGATGTTCTCTTCTTCAGGAGGCAGTTTGAGGAGTTTGGAGCTTTGAGTAGATCTGTGCTCTTCCTGAATCTCGCGAACGATCCCGTTATAGAGAGGATAACTACACCGAGGGTTGCCTTAACGGTAGCTGAGTACCTTGCCTTCGAATTGGGCATGGACGTCCTGGTCATAGTGACCGATATGACCAATTACTGCGAGGCCCTCCGTGAGCTCAGCTCCGCCAGGGAGGAGGTCCCGAGCAGGAAGGGATACCCTGGCTACATGTACAGTGACCTAGCAAGTATATACGAGAGGGCCGGAAGGATAATGGGGAGAGCGGGCTCAATCACGTTCATGCCCATACTCACC
>CALJEO010000008.1 GCA_938073845.1 uncultured archaeon | reverse complement strand
CAACCACGGTATTTGGGCTCATGATAGGCTTATCTCACCGCCAATGCCTGGTTGGTGCCTCTCTGTTCTTATGATGTACGGTACCCTGAGGGGAGGTTGAACGGACCGGGGTGGATCGGGGAGAATTAGCTGATGGGCGTGGGGGAAGAACTTGAAGGACTCAGGGAGTTAAAACTTGACATTGATGTGGGAAATTGGGCAGAAGGGGCTCTTTTGGTTGGTGCGGATGCCCTGATCGACTCGTTGAGGGTCGGGGAGCTATCCCGCTCATCACTCGATTGGCAGCTGAGTATCCGAGAACGGGGTGAGGAAGGGGAATGTTCCGAGTTATGGGGTGGCCATGAGTCAGTTGCTGCTCCTTGGACTCCATAGATGCTGCCGAGCACGGGACCTCAAGAGACGCATCCTTCCGAGGAAGCAGCTTTAGCTCCCCTTAGGCCCAAATTTTATTTAAAGGATTGGAGGTTCTCGGAAAATCTCTTAAGGAGTCACTCCAGTTAAGCTTATCTCATTGCCCCGTGCTTGAGCTGGGTGATGGCTTGAGGCTATACCTGGTTCAACACGCTGAGGCTAGGAAGGAGGATCCCAGGCCATTGACCGAGAGGGGTAAGGAGGAGGCTGAGCGAGTCGCAAGCTTCCTGGTAAGGGCTGGAGTCCGCATCGATAGGATCGTGCATAGCGGGAAGCTTAGAGCCCTGCAGACGGCAGAGATAATGGCTGAGAAGCTAAAAGCTAAGATTGAGCAAGCAGATGCCCTCGATCCTTCTGCTGACCCGAGGATTTGGGCGGAGAGGCTCCTCGGGGTCTCCGAGGACATCATGATAGTGGGTCACTTGCCCCACCTAAGCAAGCTTGCAAGCCTCCTCCTGACCGGAAGTGAGGAGAATGAGCCTATTAAGTTCAGGATGGCTGGAGTTGTCTGCCTGGAGAGTGAAGGGGGGAAGTGGTCCGTCCTGTGGGCGATAGTACCGGAGCTCATTCCCTAGTCACCTGCGGCTCTCGGATCGAGAGCCTTCCATGATCTTCCAAATATTTTTAATTTTTATATTTAGATTCCCGATGAGGATCCCCGTGGGATGCGCTCTGACGCTACTCGCCCGAGAGTTCGGAGCGATATCAGAGGAGTCCTTCGAGGAGGAGAAGAGAAGCATCATTGAAAGCATATTGGGCACCAAGAACGTAACTAAGCTCATATTGAGGGATGACGAGGGACTCGTTTTCGGGGTTCCGACGGACGTTGAGGTGGACCTAGCTGTTAAGGATGACACCCACTTTCTCGTCGGTTTTGAGTTCAGCGTTTCGAAGGGGGATGTTGCCCTCCTCAGCGGTTTGGGGAGGCTCTATGAGATCAAGGAGGGGGTGAGGCCGAGGCTCCTCATGGTAGGGAGCTTCACGGAGGAGGGAGTCATGGAGCTCGCTGAGAAGCTTCAAGTGGAGATAAAAATATGTAACGATGGGAAGCTTTGAGGAATTCACCCGTATGAACCCATTCTAGTGTCCTGATCCGCTGATGCGTCAGCGAGCACTGGGATCAGCGACCCTGTGACTAGCTACCCCACGCACACCAGATAGCTGAGAACCCGCTCAGGAAAAGTTAATAGAGGGTCGGATCATGCTATGGTATGCCGAGGGCAAAAGCTACCCTCACGATCCTCATGCTCATCGCGGCCATCCAAATGGCTTCGGCTCAGGAAGCTAAGCTCTGGGCTACGAAGAGTTACGTGACGATAGACGAGGGTATAGAGCTCAAAGTCTTCTGGAGGGACCTAAATTGCTCCGAGTACCATGTTGTCTTCTTCAGGACATACCCGAATGGCACCACTGCTAGGATCCCTGAGAAGGGATACGGGGAGGCTCTGAAGTCGAATATGGGAACTTTCAGGTTCGATGGGGAGAGAGTGGGGAAGCATATCTTCAGCTACGAGCTCTACTGCGGAGTGAGTCATGTAACCACAAGCAACAGCGTTGAGGTGATCGTGACGAAGGGGAACTCATCTGTCAAGCTCCACGCATCTCAGGAGAGGATCCTTAAAGGGAACACGGTCGAGCTGATGGGCTACGTGACTCCTAAGGTGAGCGGGAGCGTTTTGCTCGAGATGGTCAGCCCCTCGGGTGCGGAGAGGAGGGAGGAGCTTAAATTCGATGGCAACTTCTCTTACAGCATCTCCCTGAACGAGAGCGGGACCTGGCGCTTCAGGGCCTCTTGGGGTGGAAACGTCAATTACTCAGGATCCTCGAGCGAATGGATCACCGTGAGGGTTGAGGAGAAACCCGTGAGGGTTCAGGTCAGGACCGATCCCCCCGGACTTAGGGTATACGTTGATGGGAAAGCATACGAGGGCGGAGGGGACTTCGACTGGATCGAGGGGAGCAGGCACAACGTATCCGCGGAGCCCATGGTGACGATGGACGGGACCAGGTATATCTTCACGGGGTGGAGGGGTAAGGGGAGCTCGGAGAGCCTCTCCCTGGAGGTCAGGCAGCCGGAAGTTTACGTTGCGGAGTACAGGGTCCAGTACTATCTGAACGTGACATCTGAGCTCAGCGAGGCCTGGGGTTCGGGTTGGTACGATGCTGGGAGCTACGCAAGGGCGACTTTGAGGCAGGGGAAGGTTGAGGATGATTTCCCCTGGATCTACGTATTCTCCGGCTGGGGAGGTGATGCCAGGGGGAGCGAGCTTACCTCCGAGCCTATACTCATGGATGGGCCCAAGCTAGCGATAGCTAGGTGGGAGAGGAGGATTGAGCCCTATGGACTTGCCCTCATAGTGACATCGGCCCTCCTGCTGATCTTAGGGGCGCTCTCACTCCACCTGATTTACAAGTACAGGAAGCTCAGCCGCGTCAGGAAGCTCGGCGCCGGGCAGATATCGACGGAGGAGAGGAGGATC
>CALJEO010000007.1 GCA_938073845.1 uncultured archaeon | reverse complement strand
ATTCGCGGGTCAGTCATCGGGCGCCGTCATTTACGCGGCTGCTGAGGTAGCTAAGGAGCTGGGTAGTGGGTTGATAGTGGCGGTCCTTCCGGATCTCGGGTTCAAGTATCTGAGTTCTCCTCCCTACTACGATGAGGAGGTCGTGGGAAGGTTCCTGGAGGCCAGGAGGAAGGGAGTTAGCGTGAGGATCTGATAGGACGAATGCATTACCCGGCCCAGGGATCCTAACTGGAAAACTTTTTAAGTAAATCCTGCGGAGCACCCACGGAGGGCGCCGGGGGAGCTGGGGAAAACCCGGCTGAGAGGGCAGCTGGTGTGCTGCCGACCCCTCGAACCTGATCCGGGTAATGCCGGCGTAGGGAGAGCGCCCTTCTCCTTATGCTGGCTTACTCCCTTCCCTCCGGCGTCTTCGGGAGGGGAAGGATGTCGGAGAAGAGGGGGTTCCTGAGAGCCCCGCCCGAGTGGGGGATCGAGCCGGTTAGTGAGGAGGCAAGGATACTCAGAGGGGTTGACTTCTTCTTCCTCTGGTTCAGCTTGGGCGTAGGTTTACTCGTGCTCCAGGCTGGGGCCCTGCTAATACCATCGCTCACGATAGAGCAAGCTTTTGCGGTATCGCTCCTAGGCTCCTTGATAGGGAGCTTCCTGCTCGCCCTCGCTGGGACGATAGGCTCCAAGCATGGGGTACCGACTATGGTCTCCCTCAGGCCCATCTTCGGTACCTACGGCTCCTACCTAGCCACCTCGCTGAACTTCCTCCAGCTCATCGGTTGGACCGCATTTGAGCTTAAGGTGATGAGCGATTCCGCCTCACTCATATTGGGTGGAGAGGGTCTAAGGGCGGTGTGGCTAACGCTCTTCTCTCTCTTCGTGCTCGGTCTAGCATTAGGAGGTCCTCTTGCATTCGTGAGGAAGTGGATAGAGAGGTTCGCGGTCTGGCTCGTCATCGCCTCAACCCTTTGGATAACTTACCAAGCTTCAGCCCAGGAGATGAGCTCAGCCGCTACTGGTGATATTCCAATCACTCTAGCCCTAGATCTCGTCATAGCCATGCCAATCTCCTGGATGCCCCTCGTCTCAGATTACAACAGGTTCAGCTGTAAGGTGAGATCCGGCTTCCTGGGGACCTTAGCTGGCTACACAGTAGCCAACACATGGTTCTACTTCCTTGGAGCAGTACTAGCCGTCATCTCAGGCCAGGAATTCGTAGCAGCCTCCATACTCGGGCTCTACTTAGGGAGCGTGGCTCTCCTAGCGATACTCGTAGATGAGACGGACAATGCTTACGCTGACGTCTACTCCTCGGCCCTCTCGCTACAGAACGTCTTCCCCAAGCTGAGGCAGTGGAAGATAATATTGGCTGTAATAGTTGTATCCGCTGCCCTAGCCTACTCAGTACCTCTGGCAAACTACGAGTGGTTCCTCCTGATGATAGGAGCCTCCTTCGTCCCTTTGTTCGGTGTGGTCATCTCGGAGTACTTCTTAGTGAGGAGAACTAACCTAGGCATCGAGGAGTTCTATGAGGGAGCCCCGAGGCTCGTTTTGAGGTCCATCTTCTCCTGGCTCCTAGGCCTCTTAACGTACTTCGCCATCGCACTTCATGCACCTGAGCTGGGGGCGAGCTTACCCTCCTTCTCCGTCTCCCTAGCAGCTCAGTATGCGATGGGGAGGTGGAAGGGTGTGGATAGATCTTAGGAGGGTTCCGGTAGCTCTTACAATAGCTGGGAGCGATTCAGGAGGAGGGGCTGGAATACAGGCCGATCTAAAGACGTTCGCTGCCCTTGGGGTTCATGGCACAGTGGCCATAACTTCGATAACTGCACAGAACACGAGGGAGGTTACTGCAGTTCAGGATGTGAGCGTTGAGGTCATAAGGGCTCAGATAGAGGCTGTGGTCAGTGACATAGGGGTGGATGCAGCTAAGACTGGGATGCTTCACACCTCGGAGATAATAGGGGCCGTTGCTGAGGAGGTTAGGAAGCACCGCTTCCCCCTGGTGGTGGATCCAGTGATGATAGCGAAGAGCGGAGCTCCCCTGCTCAAGGAGGAAGCTGTCAAATCCCTGGTTGAGGAGCTCCTCCCCCTAGCCGATGTGGTCACGCCGAACGCAAGGGAGGCTGAGGTCCTCTCGGGCATTAGGGTGAGGGGTTTGGAAGAAGCTAGGAAGGCAGCTAAGCTGATAGCTGAGCTCGGGCCAAGGGCTGTGATAGTCAAGGGAGGACACTTGGAGGGGGATAGCGTGGATGTGCTCTACGATGGTGACTTCACCGAGCTAAGGGCCCCTAGGATTGAGAGCAGGAATACGCATGGTACTGGATGTTCCTTCTCAGCAGCCATTGCTGCCGAGCTTGCTAAGGGTAGGAGCGTCAGGGATGCCTTCGCAACGGCCAAGCTCCTGGTAACGGAGGCGATAAGGTATGGGATACCCTTAGGCAGGGGCCACGGCCCCCTGAACCCGATGGCCCACCTCTATAAGGAATCCGAGAGATATAGCACCTTGCTCAGGATAGCTGAGGCCATCAGGATACTTGAGGGCATAGAGGACGCGAGGAAGATAGCTCCGGAGGTGGGAGTGAATGTGGCCATGAGCCTTCCCTACGCTGAGGGCCCAGAGGATGTAGCAGCCGTCCCGGGGAGGTTGCACCTGGTAGGGAGGAGGCTTAAAGCCCTAGCTCATCCGGAGTTCGGGACAAGCCGACACCTAGCTAAGTATGTGCTCACGGCTAGGAGCTACGATATGAGTGTCAGGGCGGCCCTGAACATAGCTCACAGCGATGAGACCCTAGCAAGGCTCAAGGAGCTGGGCCTGAGGGTTTCATGGTACGACAGGAGGGAGGAGCCCCCCGAGGTGAAGGCTGAGGAGGGAGCGACCGTACCCTGGGGGATGAGGATAGCCGTAGAGAGGATCGGGGGAGTCCCTGATGCCGTTTTCCACACGGGGGATTGGGGGAAGGAGCCCATGATAGTCCTGCTGGGAAGGGATGCCGTTCAACTGGCCGAGATAGTGAGGGAGGTGGTTAAGTGAGGCCCTCTATGAGGAAATCTGTGCTCGCTGGGGTCCTCTCAGCCCTAGGGATAGTTATCTCACCTCTACTCTCATTCCCCTTCCTGGTCTTCAGGATCTATCCCGGGCAGCACATGATAAACGCGATCTCCGGAGTTCTGCTGGGACCCTGGTGGGCGGCCCTCATCGCACTTGTCGTGGGCACAGTCAGGATAGCCCTGGGAACGGGGACGGTCTTCGCCTACCCCGGAGGGATACCCGGAGCTCTAGTGGTGGGCCTCTCCTCCTGGCTCCTCAGAAAAGCTAAGGTGAGGGAGGAGCTAGCTGCCCTCACTGAGCCAATGGGCACGGTCCTAATAGGGGGGACGATAGCCACATATATCGTTGCCCCTATCGTGGGCAGATCCGTCCTTCTACTGGCAACTTGGACATCATGGGCTATTAGCTCGATTCCGGGTTGCATAGCAGGCTACCTGATCCTGGAGGGACTGAGGAGAATTGGATTCTCTAAGGATACCGTCTCCTGAGCTCCTTCTTGGGAAGAGGACGCTGATAGTGGGGAGGGTGAGGAGCGGGAAGACTAGGCTCACTGCCGAGATCTTAAGCAAGATGATGGGCCTTTTGGGGGCTGAGAGGATAACCCTGATGGACCTCGCCCCTGAGAGGGGGGGCATAGGCCTCTCGCTGAGGAGGTACCTGGAGGTGGAGGGCCTGAGGTACCTCAGGCC
>CALJEO010000006.1 GCA_938073845.1 uncultured archaeon | reverse complement strand
GCTAGGGACGAGAGGACATACCTATCCACTACGTTGATGCGATTCACTGTGAGACTCTTCGTGTGCTCTACCCTATCCGCGGCGAATAGCAACGCTAAGGTCCTCTGGTCGAATTCTATCTCCCCCCTCAAGGCACTCCTGATAAGCCTACCTATCTCGCCATCCGAAGGCTCCTTGCTCCAGCTCACCTCCATCCCCAGTTCCCTCAATCTGGTGACCAACCTCATGCTTTGGGTCGTCTTACCGGCCCCATCGATACCCTCGAACGTTATCAGCATCTGGCCACCTCGATAACCTAACTTTTAATTTCTCCAACCGCTCAATCATATATGCTAATAGTCGGACCGGAGGACGATTTCAACGTAGCCCTCTCCAAGGAGGTAGGGGCGAGACTCCTGCCCATTGAGAGGAGGACCTTCCCGGATGGTGAGGTCTGCCCTAGGGTCGTGGGGAAGGTTAGTGGGGAGAGGATCGTTCTTTCCATGAGGATGAAGGCCGGGAGCTGTAGGCCCAATGACTACCTCTTAGAAGTCCTCCTCACACTTAAGAACCTGAAGAGACATATGAACGCAGGTCCCGTGAGTGTAGTAATGCCCTATTTTCCTTACTCTAGGCAGGACGCGATATTCAGGGAGGGAGAACCTCTCTCCTCTGAGTATGTGATCGAGCTCCTCAAGAACTCGGGTGCTGATAGCATAATAACAGTCACGGCGCACCTCCACAGGCTGAACGATTTAAGGTTTGGTGAGGTTGACTTCCTCAACCTTAGCGGGTTCAAGTCACTGGCTGAGGAGCTCAGGAAGATACCCCTCAGGGAACCCTTCATCCTAGGACCCGATACCGAGAGCATAAACTGGGCCAAGGAACTCGCCGAGTATTATGGGACTAATGACTATGACTCCCTCAGAAAGGAGAGAGATCTCAGCACGGGCGAGATAAGGACCTTCGTTAAGAGCTTAGAGCTCAAGGGAAGGGAAGTAGTTGTAGTTGACGATATCGTCTCTACCGGAGGGACAATGGCCAATGCCCTCAGGGCTGCCAGGGAGATGGGAGCCAATTATTTAGTCGCTGCTTTCGTCCATCCCGTGCTTGTCCCTGGTTCCTTGGAGAAACTCGTGGGGGCTGGTGCAGATGCTTTAATAGCTACTGATACCCTGGAATGGATCGGATCGAGAGCTACCGTAGTTCATACGATAGCTGGGGCCTTGAAGTCGGGTGATCTTCCTTGATTGTGAGACTTGGAATTATCATCTCCAGCTTTATAACACTCGCGATATCATTCCTACTGCTTTATATCTCCATAAACGTCCTTCCCAAGTTCCCCCTTTTTTACATAGGAATCGCAGTGAGCATAGCACTCGTAGTCCTTTGTGTGACAGCTTTACTCGGGAGGAGGTTCGCGTTCGAGGTACTCTCCATCTTCTACTTCATCTTAGCCTTAGCTGGTATCCTTCTAGCGTTTAACCTACCGCCCGAGGGTTTGTTGATTGCGCTCCCCTCCTTAGCTACTGGCACCTACCTATGGAGGTACGGTAAGTATAGGGAGGAGGGACTGGGAGAAGGTCCTTGCGAGGAGGCCGGGGAAGAAATCTCCAACGCATCGGGAGAGGCCTCTCTCTAAAACAAAACTAGTAAGATTATATAGGGTGTGAAGGGGATCTCCCTTGAGGGTGATGCTTTATCCCGAGGAGAAAGGTCCGTGACGAGGAGCCTGAGGAGGATGAGGAAGTATCCGAGGAAATTGAGGGGGATTACTATGATTCCGAAGCCAAGCTCGGTGAAAGCTACGATCTGACGGAACTTGAGGGAGTAGGCCCTACCACGGCCAGGAGGCTTAAGGAAGCTGGATTCACGAGTCTCGAGTCTATAGCTATGTCCACACCAGCTGAGTTAGCTGTTTATGCTGGCATAGGTGAGGCCGTGGCTCAGAAGATCATACAGGCTGCTAGAAGTAAGCTTAGCATAGATGTGATGTCTGCTTACGATTTCTATCAGCAGAGGAAAGCTGTCCAGAGGGTCACGACGGGATCGAAGGCCCTTGACGAGCTCTTAGGAGGGGGTGTAGAGACCCAGTCGATAACCGAGATATATGGACCTTACGGATCAGGTAAGACTCAATTCTGTCATCAGATGGCTGTCACAGTACAATTGGATGAGGAGAAAGGAGGCTTGGGGAGAGGGGCCCTCTACGTAGATACTGAAGGTACCTTCAGGCCTGAAAGAGTACTCCAAATAGCTGAGAGGTTCAAACTGGATCCTGAAGTCACTTTGAGGAACATACTTTACGCCAGAGCCTTCACCAGCGACCATCAGATGATAGTGACGGAGAGAGCCGAGTCCTTCATAAAGGAGAGGGATGTTGGACTCATAATAGTGGACTCCCTGATAAGCCACTTCAGGGGGGAGTACGTAGGTAGGGAGACTTTAGCGGAAAGGCAGCAGAAGCTCAATAAGTACCTCCATAAGTTGCTCAGGCTTGCCTTAGGCTATAACCTAGCTGTTATAGTGACTAATCAAGTCGTTGCTGATCCTGGAGCCTTCTTCGGTGATCCAAACAAGCCGGCTGGAGGCCATGTCCTGGGTCACGGGGTCACGGCTAGGCTCTACATAAAGAGGGGGAAGAAGGATAGGAGGGTCGTTAAGCTGGTCAAGAGCCCCTATCTCCCCGAGGGGACCGTAGAGATAGCGATCACTCAAGGGGGGATAGAGGACGTCTGACCTTCATATTCCTTCTTTTTCCTCTCGTACTCATCCCTAGTTCCGACGACCCTCGCAGGCGCTCCCATCACCACCCTACCTGGGGGCACGTCCTTCGTGACCACAGCACCTGCTGCCACGACGGCGGCCTCGCCTATCCTGACCCCGGATACGAGCACCGAGTTAGCGCCTATCACGGCATCATCCCCTATAACGACCCCCAGCAACCTCCTGCTGGGCGGATACTTATCGTTGGTGATCACCACGAAGGGCGCGAGGAAGACTCTATCCCCCACTACGCTCATGGGTGGTATGTAGACACCGCTCTGTATGCTCACCTCACTGCCTATCCTGACCCTCCCGTCTATGAGGGAGTTCGTACCTATCAGCGTGCCATCACCCACCTGTGATTCCTCCCTTATGAGGACGAAGTGACCCGTTTGAACCCTATTACCTATGATCACCCTCTCGTAAACTACGGAGTTGCTCCTTACGAAGCAGTCCTCTCCTATCCTCGCTCCCTCGCTCACCTCATCATAGGTCTCCACGCTCGCTCTGGATCCCCTTACCTTTGACAGCGTCGGGTAGCCTATTACCGAGTAGAAGCCCACTATGCTCCCCCTACCTATGACGGTAGGTCCTAGGATCACGGCCTCCCCCTCGAAGAGAGCTCCCTCAATGGACGCCTTTTTAGATAGGTACATGGGAATCCGTACGGGAACATGAGGGAGACTATAAAGGTTTCTATATTAGGTAATGATGCTGAGTTTCCCGCTAATGCACAACTTTCCGATCTATATAAAGCTCTAGGGTTCAGTAAGTGGGAGATCCTCCTGCTTGTCGATGGGAAGCCCTGTCCAGATGACCGCTACCTTGAGGAAGGGGATCTCGTGACCTGGATCAGGATAACCTACCATGAGAGCCCGGTGAGGGATGAATGAGGATCTGCGATATCTGCAAGTCTAAGGAGGCTGTATACACGAACCACATGCTGGAGGCTTCGCTATGTTCTGATTGCTTGATGAACTCAATCAAGAGGAGAGCATGGTCCGTGCTGAGGGGAGAGCTCCGTCATGGAGATAGGATAATGGTAGCTCACTCGGGAGGGAAGGATAGCTCGCTCTCGCTCCTCCTAACTAAGGAGTTCTCGGATGAAGCTAAGGAGCTCGGGCTGAGGATCGTCTCAGTGACTATAGATGAGGGAACTCTTTACAGAAGGGCTTCGGTGGAGCTAGCTAGGAAGCTAGCTGAGAGACTTGGGATCAGGCATATGACTGTTCCGGTGAGCGAGGTCCTCGGCTTCTCCATAGAGGATCTGAGATCGGCCATCCCGAGGGGTTGGAAGAGGAACGCGTGCACTTACTGTGGTGTTCTGAGGAGGCAACTGCTCAACGCTGTAGCTAGGGAGATGGGGGCCACTGTTGTCATCACAGGGCATAATCTGGATGATCTCGTCCAGACCTCGCTGATGAACTTAGTCAGGGGGGATCTGAACGCATTCGCCAAGACGATGAGGCATGAGAGGAAGTATGAGGAGGGTCTCATCCCAAGGGTGAGGCCCCTCAAATACGTCTACGAGAGGGAGGTCGCTAGCTTAGTACTGGCCTTAGGTATCCCCGCTCACCTCGGGAAGTGCCCCCTAGCTCAGGGAATGAGGATAGGCATCAGGAGGGAGATAGACCGCATCGAGGATTCCGAACCGGGAGCTAAGCTGAGGGCTCTCAGGTTCTTAGAGAGCATCTCCTCGAAGTTGGAGGTCAGTGCGAGCATAGGGAGGTGTTCCCTCTGTGGTGAACCAACCACATCGAATGTCTGCAAGGCCTGCCAGTTCAGGAGGGAGGTCTCCTCCCTCATGGGGATCGAGGGGGAGCTGAGGATCGATCTCGATCCCATCAGAAGAGCAGTGGCCTCAGCATTCCGATACTAGGCACGTAGGCCCTGACCTGAGGTAAGGGCCTAAGCCCGTATTCCAATGCCCTATCTGAGTAATTCAGTATCAGTTGCATCATATTGGCCCCGGTGAACCATCCTAGACCGCCAACCTGGGCATCCAACTCATGGAAGTTCGATGAGTCATCCTTGGGAAGGCCCCTGCCGTAGAAAAGGACGGGCACCGGATCTCCTGAGTGCTTCCCTACTGAGCAAGGAGTCGCATGATCTCCCGTCAGGACCACCAAAAGATCCTCTGGTGGATCAGTTAGGGGTTCAATCGCCGCATCTATCCTCTCCAGGACCTTGACCTTCAGCTTGGGGTCCCTGTTATGAGAGGCCACGTCCGTGCCTTTCATGTGAACGAAAACGAAATCAAACTCCTCTAGAAGGTCCAATGCCTTGCTTACTTTAGCTGAGAAGTTAGAATCGGGAAGTCCTGTCGCCCCCTGAGGGTGGAAGACCTCGAACCCCAACGCCCTAGCTATACCCTTGTACATAGGTCCCGCGGCTACGGCTGCTGGTTTAAATCCCCACCTAGATGAGAAAGGTTCCAATTTAACTGGGGAGGAGGCTCCTCTGAGGAGGATGAAGTTAGCTGGCTTCTTACCCTCAGCGATCCTCCTCCTATTGACCTCATGCTCCCTCAGTATATCGTGAGATAACTTGAGGAACTCCTTCACAGCCTCAGCAGTCCTTAGAGCATTATCGTCCATGGGCATGGGTTCCAGCACATAGTATCCCTCCTCATGGGGATCAACGTCTGTCACAGAGCTTGATAGACCCTCACCTTCAAGCAAAAGGAATCCTCTATGCTCTAAAGTGTGGATGAACCTGGCCTTGACTTTTCCATCGAGAAGGTAGAGTTCCTTTAATCCTGAAGCTAGGAGCGATGCATCCTCCTCCTCTATCCTCCCGGCCCTCCTATCCACCACGACGAACTTTCCTTTATCCTCCTCAACGGTCGCGAAGTTGGCCCTGAAGGTCACGCCTCCCCACTCCACTCCCTCGCTCAGCGCCTCAAACACTCCTCTCCCGGGATACTCCCTCCCTAGATCGTAGCCGAAGAGGGAGAGGTGGCCTGAGTCGCTCCCCGGCGGTACCCCAGGGGCTATCGGATACTGCATACCCAGGATCCCCTTGGCAGCCATCAGGTCCATGTTGGGGATCTCCGCTGCCTGTAACGGTGTCAACCACTTCAGGGATGGGCAAGGCCTATCTCCCAGTCCGTCTATTATGAGTAGGAGCACTCTCCTCATACGCTTAGTCTACGTAAGCTTCTTTAATAAGCCGACCCTCGCCCGTTAGAAGGGGCTTCGTATGGGATGGATGAAATCAGTGGAAATGTCGAAGGCCTCAGGGGCTGAGACAGCCATAATAGGGTTCCCAGGGGTCGCCAATGTGGGAGAACAGGTGATAACTTACCTAGTGAGGGAGAAGAGAGCATTGCCAGTTATGAGGATATTCTCGGAGTATCTCATCTTCCCCAACAACATGGTCGGTATTTCCGTCACAGAAGACGGCAAGTTCATGCTCCCCTCTGTGTCTATATTCCAAATAAGCAATCCAAACCTCATATTAGTGACCAGTGATGTCCAGCCTGTGCCTTGGGGCTCTATGGAGGTGGCTAATGAGATCCTGAGGGTCCTCTCCAGGTTGGGCGTGAGGAGGATAATCGTGATAACGGGGTTCGTCGAGGAAAGCGCTGCGGGGAAAGTTCTAGTTTTTGGAACTGATAGTGAGCTTCTGAATACCTTTTTAAAGGCAAACGCCGTGAAGGAGGATCTAATAAAGGTAGTAGTAGGGCTTGCTGGCTCAGTACTCGGCATCGCGAGGATAAGGGGTATCAGGAGCCTGGTAGTGAGC
>CALJEO010000005.1 GCA_938073845.1 uncultured archaeon | reverse complement strand
ATCTACTGGCGATTCTATGAACCTCCTTCGGGTTTTACGGGAAATTTGGGAAGGGGTACTCAGTCACTTGCCCTCTATAACTAATTCAATTCTCTCGATGGCATCCTCTCTATCCTCCTTGAGCTTCTAGCTCTCAAATAGCAGCCCTCTCAGTTGCTTCCCTCCAACTCAGCTTCTCCCCATCTTTCGAAAAACTCCAATGCACGCTTCAATATAGCTTCTCAACTCCGGGCACTTCCAAAGCAGGTAGATAGTCATCACCAGAGGATATGATCCCCATCGTGCGAGACGTTAGTCAGCCCGCATATATTGTCAGTGCATCGCGGAATTTGGGATGAAATCCGGTGATGTGGAATGAAAAGCGTCGCCTCAGACGCCCGTCTCCATCATCTCCCTCAGGAGGTTCGTTATCTCCAAGGCCTCCCTCTCATCGATCCTCGCTATCACTATGCCCACATGCACCAGGACGTAATCGCCTGGGGAAACTTCCTCGAGGCTCGCATCAACTTCCCTCGTCACCCCACCGAAGTCGACCAGGGCCCTATTGCCCCTAACCTCCACTACCCTCCCGGGTATCCCTAGGCACATCTACCTCACCCCCATGATGCCATCCAACAGCTCATCCATACGGGATCTGAACTCCTCCGGCAGCTCTAGGAACCTCCCTTCCCTGATCCTCTCCTCAATTGATGGCTCTATCGGCAGGCTCGCTAAGATGCGGAGACCGCAATCCCTCAGAAAATCATCATCGATGCTCCCGAAGGGTCTTAAAAGCTCGCCGCAGCAGTTGATGTAGGCCATGTTCTCGACGAGCCCGTAGATCCTCATTCCCTCCCCTCTCAGAAGGGAGATCAGTCTCATGACGACCGACTGTGATAGCGAGGAGGGCGTGGTCACGATCACGGCACCGGCCTCCCTAACCCCCCTCAGGACCCTCAAGCTGAATATCGTCTCATCACCAGTCCCCGGGGGCATATCAATGACTAAGTGATCCAGATCTCCCCAATCCGTTATCGCGAGGAGGAAGGAGAGAAGGGAGAACTTGCTCTCACCCCTAATGAGTAGGGGGTTCCTACCTACCATGAAGCCCGCTGACATCAGCTTGAGCCCATTGATCACGGGAGGGATCAAACCCCCCTTACCCGCTAATAGCTCACCATTGAAACCGAATATCCTTGGAACGGAGGGTCCATGAACATCTAGGTCAAGGAGGCCTGTCCTATAGCCCCTACTCGCTGAGGTCAGTGCGAGGGATGAAGCTACTAGGCTCTTTCCAACACCTCCCTTCCCTGAAGCCACCAAGGTGATCCTTCCCATCTTCCTAAGCTTGCTCCTCGCCTTCCCAAGGATGGGATCGCTCAACACTCACACCTCCAGGATAACCTTATTTATCCTCAATCCCTTCCCCGATTCCACCTCGAAGTCCCTACTGCCGCAATTGGGGCATACCATCAAAGCTTGAGCCAGATCCGGAATGAAGTGGATGGGGCTCTCCCTTCCACCGTCAGGTTCGCTTACCCAAAGGTCTTCCGGGAGTAGTTCGTGAACCTGTCTGAAATCCCACCTGTGACCACAGGAGTTACACCTGAAGGAGGCTCTCTCCTCATTGAACGTGAACTTAGAACCCTCTAGGGGAGTCCCCTTGGATAGCTCCTCTAGGGCGAATTTCAATATATCCAGCTCCAGCTCCATCATCTCTCCGTAAATTATCTCTACCTCCGAGGCCCTTCTGGCACCCTCCTGCTCCATCACCTGTGTCAGAGCTTCTATAACGGCTTCTGCCAGTGACCACTCGTGCAACTTCCCCCACCTGGGCACTGACTCTTACATAGTTAAAAACATCCTCCTCCACGCGGATGGGCTAGGTGAGGACTTGCTCAGGGGGGATCGAGGGAAATATGGACTATGGGGCATGAGCTTTCATGATGCTAATACTGACTTCAATGGTCGATCTGGTCCGCGATCATTCTTCAGCTTGGGCAGATGCATCGAGGGCAGCGGTTAGGGAGCACTTTCTCAGTCCACTTCAAGCGATCAATGTCCTAAGGTGTGAGCGCGTATTTATGACACCGAACACCAAGGAACTTCGGATGGAGGGGCTTCCTCCACCCGTGAAACTTTGTGGGCGGATTCGCCCTGAGGGCTATGAGAGCTCCGATGAATTAGGGGGCTCTTTGAACCCAGCTAATTATGTTTAAGGGCTACACAGCTCAGAGTTCAGCCAATATCTTTCCCGGTGCTTTAACGATCACCCGGGCTGATGCTCAGCCACTAAGGCAGTGGAGACTTGAAGGCCTCTGATGGACGAGATTCTTCGATGAGAATCGTAAAGATCATTCCTTCCTTTCCTTAACTAACTTCCTTATCTCATCGAGTATCTCCTCATCCGTTTTTCCGGTGACATCTATACCTAGGCTTAGTGCGAGCTCCCTGATACTCTCTCTCCTTTCAGCCGTGCTCTCCTCCTTGCCCTCGGAGATAGAGCTGGAAGCTTTCCTGAACTCCTTCACAGCTTCTCCCATGGCTTTCGCTAGTTCCGGTAGCTTCCTGGGCCCGAAGAGGATGAGCGCTATGAGTATTATGAGCAGGATCTCCCAGATTCCAAAACCTCCAAATTGCATACTGATTCCCCAGGCTAGGGGATCCCTAAGCCATATAAAACTTTACGTGGGATGGAGGGTAGGATCCTTAGGGCTCCAATGAGGAGCTAGGCGCATGATCTGAATCCAGATGATCTCCAGGTCGAAAAATCTTCCCGACTTTCCGTCAGCTAAATGCGCTACTGAGTTGACGGTAGGCCTGTCCACTGGGCTCAACGGCACTTCCGGGTAGAGTTATCCGGAATAGCTGCAAGAATATTTCCATATATTACATTTCATGCTCATATTAATCTTCAATTATCTTATTCAGGAAATTATATTTACAATTCACTGGGTTTGGCACCCGGACGGTGACTTCTGTTAACTCTTTTATCCGAGTATGCCCCCATCTCGCTGGAATGGGGATAGCGGCATTGAACGTAAGGGTCTCAGGGGTAGTCCAGGGGGTGGGCTTCAGACCGTTCATCCACAGGCTAGCTAGCAGGTATGGTCTATCTGGCTACGTCAGAAACTCAGGGGGGAGCGAGGTAGAGATAAGGGTCGAGGGTAGCTACGGAGCGATCTCATCCTTCTTGAAGTCTTTACTAGATGAGAGACCTCCTCCAGCTAGAATAGAGGAGATACTGATAAGGTTAGATCAACCGAACGGTACTCCCGGTTTCTCAATACTCAGTAGCGACAGGAGGGCGGAGCTTTACTCCATGATACCACCTGACTTCAGCATATGCGAGCACTGCCTCAGGGAGGTCTACGATCCCTCCGATAGGCATCATAGGTATGCGTTCAACAGCTGCGCCTGGTGCGGCCCCAGGTTCTCGATGATGAGGGGAGTTCCCTACGATAGGGAGAACACCTCCATGGACGACTTCCCGCTCTGTGGGGATTGTGAGCTTGAGTACAGGGATCCGAGTAATGAGAGGAGGTTCCACGCTCAAGGAATCTCATGCCCTGAGTGCGGCCCCTCCCTCTGGCTCGAGGATAGTAGGGGGAACAGGGTGAGCTCCGATGACCCGATAAGGAAAGCCACTGAACTGATAGAGGATGGCAAAATAGTTGCCATAAAGGGCATTGGTGGCTATCACATCGCCTGCCTCGCCACCGATGACGATGTCGTCAGGAAGCTTAGGGAGAGGAAGAGGAGGCCATCAAAGCCATTCGCCCTAATGGCACTCGACCTTGGGACCGTTGAGAGGTATGCCATATTGGATGATGCCTCAAGAGGCCTGCTCTTAAGCCCGGAAAGGCCCATAGTCCTCCTCCCGAGGAAGGAGGGATCTGACCTCTCCGATCTAGTGGCACCGGGCCTTCACTTAGTCGGTATCATGCTCCCCTACACGGCCCTCCACCACATGCTGCTGAGCGAGACCGAGGAGAAGGTGCTCATAATGACGAGCGGGAACGAGCACAACAAGCCGATGTGCACGGATGAGGGGGGCGCCAGAAGGAGCCTAGCTGGGATAGTGGATTACTTCCTGCACCACAATAGGAGGATAGTGAACAGGGTGGATGACAGCGTCGTCAGGTTCACAGGCAGGAGGGTGACGATGATCAGAAGGTCAAGGGGCTACGCCCCTATGTGGATAAAGCTTCCCTCTCGATTGGAGAGGCCGGCCATAGCTTTCGGCGCTGAGCTCCAGAATGCTGGAGCAGTTGCTTTTGGGGATAAGGCAGTTCTAACGCAATTCATAGGGGACACTGATGAGTTGGATAACCTGGAGTTCCTGGACAAAATGCTCAAGTTCTTCGCAGATGTTTACGGCATAGATCCATCGAGGGCTGTGTTGGTAGCTGATAGGCATGAGGAGTACTCATCTAGGAGGTTGGCTGAGCTCTGGGCCTCAAGGTACGGTTCATCCCTCGTAACCGTCCAGCATCATCATGCCCATGTGCTCTCAGCGATGGTCGAGGGGAGGCTGACCGGGAAAGCGATAGGGATAGCCGTCGATGGTCTCGGTTACGGGGATGACGGGACCCTCTGGGGAGGGGAGGTCCTCCTCTCAAGCTTCTCCCGCTTCGAGAGGGTCGGCCACCTGAGGCCCCAGCCAATGCCCGGTGGGGATAGGGCATCCAGGTACCCAGTCAGGATGCTTATAGGCATCCTGAGCACATTCATGAGCGATGAGGAGGTGCTAGAAACCCTGAGGAGGAGGAACCTGATTAGAGGATTGCCTAGAGGTGAGGAGGAGGCTAAAGTGACGCTTATGCAGGCCAGAGGGAAAACCCCCCTCATATCGAGCGTCGGGAGGGTGATGGATGCCATCAGCTCCTTGCTCGGTATCTGCTTCGAGAGGACCTATGAGGGGGAGCCGGCCATGAGGCTCGAGGCCCTAGCCTCAAGGGGTAAGCTGATAGAGATGGATCCCCCGAAGGTAGTTGGGGGTATCGTGGATACGAGCGAGTTCCTGGAGAGGTTGATGAGCATGGAAGCGAGGCCAGAGGATCTGGCCTTCACCTCAATATACCTCATCGGGTACTCCTTGGGGAAAATAGCTTCAGCTAACCTTAGCAGGAGCGATTTCAACTTCGCGATAGTTTCAGGTGGTGCAGCTGTTAATACGATCCTCATCTCAGGTATGGAGGATGCTCTGAGGGAGGTCGGGGCTTGGGTCAGGCTTAACTACATGGTGCCAGCTGGGGACGGAGGAATAGCGTTGGGGCAGGTGGCCTCTCTCCTGAGGGTGAGCGAGCTTGCTGGCTAAGCTAAGGGATAGGGAGGTATCACTGAAGATCGCTAAAAAGATAAAAGAATTAAGTAAAAATCTAGATAATATAAAAATAATGAACTTTTGTGGGACACATGAGTGGACGATAACGCATTACGGGATAAGGTACCTTATGCCGGAGAACGTGGAGCTCATAGCAGGGCCAGGGTGCCCCGTCTGCATAACACCCGCTCACTACGTTGATGCTACGGTTAAGCTGGCGATGGAGGGTGTCAGGGTACTGACTTTCGGTGACAGCTACAGGCTGATGGGCTCTAAGAGAAGGGGAATTCCAAAGAGCCTGGAGGAAGCTAAGGAGAGGGGAGCTGATGTCGAGATCGTTTACGGAATGCTTGATGCTGTGAAGATAGCCAAAGATGGGAAGGAGTCAGCTTTCTTCGCCGTAGGCTTCGAGACGACAGCCCCGGCCGTGCTCAGCCCCCTGTACTCGGGAGAGATCCCGGAGAACATGAGCCTTGTGGTGGCTCACCGTCTCACCCCTCCGATAATGAGGTACGTGCTGGAGAAGTTCCCGGGTTCCCCGATAAGGGGTGTCATAGCCCCAGGTCACGTCTCCACGATAACCGGCTCCTCAACTTGGGAGTTCGTCGCTGAGGATTATGGGATACCCATAGCCGTATCAGGCTTCGAGCCCGTGGACGTGCTCCTCTCCATACTCGAGATACTGAGGCAGATAGATAGGGGCGAGGCGAGGCTCTTCAACGAGTACTCCAGGGCCGTCAGCTACAAGGGAAACGGGAGGGCCCTGAGGATCATCGAGTCAACTACCGATGTGGTTGATGCCGCTTGGAGAGGTATAGGCTTCGTTCCAAGGAGCGGTTTAGCGCTGAAGGAGGAACTATCGGAGTTCGATGCTCTCAGGAGGTACGGAATAGGTGAGATGGTGGAGTGGCGCGACGACTCGCTTCCGGGTTGCAGGTGCGCTGAGGTCACCTTGGGGATGGCGAAACCAACGGACTGTCCCCTCTTCATGAGGGCATGCACTCCTGAGAGGCCCTACGGTCCATGCATGGTCTCAGGAGAGGGAACATGCTTGATATGGGCTAAGTATGGGAGCAGCGAGTTCCTCAGAGGGCTCATCGGAGATTTATGACTTCGGGGATTTATGACTATTTATTACCGCTCACCTCAACGGATCCTTCATTGTATTACCAAATATCGAGGAACGTAATATTTTTAGGGAAGTGGTATTACATTACCATCAAGTGAGTATTATGCACATACCGGATGGCTTCCTCGACCCAGTTGTGGCAGCATCACTCTACCTAATATCCCTGCTCATAGTCATCTACTCGGGCAGGAGGTACTTCAGGGGAGGAGGCGATGTGCACTACCTCTCAGTGATGGCAGCAGCCATATTCGCGGCCCAGATGCTGAACTGGCCGATACCAGGAGGGACCTCAGCGCACTTCGTGGGGGGAGCGTTCGCATCGATATCCCTGGGTCCGTTCGGGGGGTGCTTAGCGATGTTCATGAACCTTCTCG
>CALJEO010000004.1 GCA_938073845.1 uncultured archaeon | reverse complement strand
GAAACGAGTGGGCTTACATTGAAATAGTTCAGACCAGAGCTGCCGATGAGCCCCCAACTAGGATATACACGTGCACCAAATGCAGGTATTCTTGGAGGGAATACAGCTAGACCGTTGGTCTCAATCCCCTATTTTAGATCTCTTTGACAACCGCTTGAGATCTTCCATACGCGACCTAAATGTAGCTAGAGCTCACGGTTGAGGTCTCTGAACAGCCTCAGGAGCTTCAAAGGGAGTCCTCCTACTTGATCAACTCCACTATCCTAGGAACCCTTGCTTAAGAACTTCACACTAAGCCCCAACCTCATGGAGTCCTCCAGGAAGTTTGGGTACGAGTCACTCACGCAATCCTCGTCCTCTATCACGCACCTCTCATCAGCGGCCGCAGCTAATGCCACTAAGGCCATGAAGATGCGGTGATCTCCGTGGGGATTCAGCCTAACACCCCCTCTCAGCTTACCCCCAGTTATCATGATCCCGTCCTCCAGCTCTTGAGCACTCACCCCCATCTTTGATAGCTCGAGTACCATGTTCCCTATCCTATCGCTCTCCTTAACCCTGGCGTGAGCTACCCCCCTTATCTCCGAGGTATCCTCAACGGATGCCGCAAGGACGCATGCCACAGGGAGGAGGTCCGGTGCATCCCTCAGGTCCACCCTCACTCCGTTCCTCGGCCTTCCCTCAACTTCAACTTGATCATCACATTCCCTCACCTGAACCCCGAACTCCCCGAGAAGCTCTAGCACGAGGGAATCCGCTTGGGGCAGGGACCTTTCCAGGCCCTCCACCCTGATGCTCCCTCCCGTGATGGAGGCCAGTGCCATAAGGGGAGCCGCGAGTCCATAGTCCCCGGGTACCCTGAACTCTATTCTCCTAGGTCTGATCGGTTCTACCGATATCTCCTCCCCAAGTTCGACGATTGCCCCGCCCCTCGCGAGGAGCTCCTTGGTCATCTCGACATAGGGCTTCGAAACGAGCTTGCCTATGGGCTTGAGTCTGACGCCCTCGAGAAACATAGTCGAGGCTATCATGAGACCTGAGAAGAACTGAGAGCTTATACTACCATCCATCTCAACGTAACCACCCTTCAGACCTCCCCCCCTAACCACCAACGGGGGGAGACCGTTCATCCTGGTGCTGGTGGCCCACCCCCCTAAGCCCCTTATCGCCTCTATGATCGGGCCCATGGGCCTCCTTCTGAGACTCTCATTGCCTGTCAGCACGGTGTAGCCTTCCTCGGTAAGTGTTGATATTGCTGCGAAGAACCTGATCGTCGTCCCAGACCCCCCACAATCTATAACATCATCAGGAACATTGGGCCTTTCCGGAGGATCTACTATCACATTTAACGTTCCTGATCCCTCTTTGAGCTCGACCTTTGCTCCCATGTCTGTGATAGCTTTAAGAGTTGCTGCAACGTCCCTAGATTTTGATATCCCCTCTATTTCAGATCTCCGTTCGCAGAGCAGGGAGATAGCTAGGGCTCTGTGCGAGTAGCTCTTGGATGGGGGGGCGCGTAAGCTGCCTCCTATCACCGATGGAGCTACTTCTATCATCCTGAGAATGGGAACCTCCGTTTTAAAATGGGGCTGTTCACCCAGAACCACACCAACCTTGGAACGCCGAGTAGCTCCGATGCGTTGATTCTAAGTCTTCTTGGGACCTTTCGGAAAAAGGATGAGAAATTGATTATCAGTGCCCCGTTAGGAAATCTTCAATACATACTATACCCTTTGGGACAACTGCTCTCGCACCCAGCAACGGATCCACCACCTGATTTATCCTCAGATCCACCAGGAGGCTCCCCAGCATGTAAGCTTCCTCGAAGGTGGTCTTCCTAGCCCTCATCAAGGCTCTAACAGCCTCCTCGGCAGCCTCCCTCATAGCTTCCTCCAGGGACCTACCGGCTGCTATCACCTGAAAGCTTTCCTCTGTCTCCAAGATGGGCCAACTAGCCCTTCTGCCCCTCATTAGATCAAACCTCACCAGTACCTCCCCGGGGGACTCTACAGCTGATACACAGAGCTCACCATCCGCCTGAACCGCGTGCAGATCTCCTAGAGCGAGCAATGCCCCTTTGACGAAAACTGGAAGGTAGAGTCTCGTCCCTATCCCGAGCTCGCTCACATCCATGTTACCTCCATGTCTCCCGGGATAGCCTGTTGGGATCTCATCACCCTCAGGGGCGACGCCTATAGTACCTATCATGGGTCTCACAGCGATCTTGAGGTCATTGAAGTAGACGAAGCTGTGATCCACCCTAACGACCTTCGCCTTGGGTGAGAAGCTGAGATGAGACAGGCCCCCATACCCAGGTATCGCGGCAATCGCACCCCTCTCCTGAAGCCTTATATCCAGTACGTCAACCACCAGGGTATCGCCAGGCTCAGCCCCCTCTATGTAGACCGGTCCCGTAGCCCCATCGACCCTGGACCAGTCGAGCTTATCAGGAGGGGTCTCCTCTCCCTTCACCTGACCGCCGAACGCATCTTCCGTCTCAAATAGCACGTATTCTCCTGGAACTACCTTCTCAACTGGCTTGTGCTTTGGGCTGAACGTGTATATAACGCTCTCCTTACCTATCCTCTTCATGAGAACCCCCAAACCATGCTGGGAGAGGATAAAAATAGATTATGGGGCTTATCACTCAGACCGGTGGGAGCTGCGTATAGACCTTAGATACCTCAATCCCCTTTCTTCTCATCCTATATATACCGATCAGGTATATCATGATGCCTACCGCTATCACCGTGAGCATCGCTGCCACTGAGATGTCATTTACTGCGCCATAATTCGGATCCGTTATCCAGTAGTAGTTCGCAGCTAGGTTGACTATGAGGGATAGAGTGCCTAGTATCGTTATCACAGGCACCCCAGCTACTTTCCAATTCGCTTCG
>CALJEO010000003.1 GCA_938073845.1 uncultured archaeon | reverse complement strand
TGTAATTTTTCACTTCACCTCAACTTCAACGAACTGCCTGAGGGCTTCAATTTCGACTTGATCCTCTATCCTCATTCCTAAGCTCCTGAAGTGAGCCTCGACGAGCTTAGCTACACTCAGGCCCTTTGGGGTCAGCCTGTAAGCGATGCCCCTCTTGCTATCGGGGTCCCTCTCCTTCTGAAGGAGGCCATCCACCTCCAGGTACCTCCTGACGTGGTAGTCCAGGCTCACCACCTTAGATCTAGCGTTCCCACCCTTCTCCCTCAGCCTCACGTACTTGGCCAGGTTGTGGGGAGTCACCTTCTCCCCCACCTCCTCGAGGATCATGGCCACGTAGAGCACCGAGAGGGAGACCTCGTTCAACTTCCAAGTTGGGTAGGTCACGAGCTCCCTGTAACCCTCATCGGTCAGTTCTATCGCCCTAGCGTCCAGGTAGAGGGCCAGGTGGAAGAGGTCTATCTTATAGGGACCGGAGCACACCACCAAAGCCCTGAGCTTCTCCTCCGATCTCAAGAGATCAGATAGCTCTGAGAAGTGTGATATCATCCTTATCTGATCTACCCTTCCCATTATTTCCTCTATCACCTTCTCCCCACCGTTCAGGGCTATCAGCTTCTCCCTGAACTCCTCCAGCCCCTCGCCTGATGATCCATCGTTCATGAGTATAGCTGATACTATCATTCTGAGGTCGCTCGAAATGATCCTGGATAGGAGGGAGAAGTTAGCAGAGGTGGGAGCCACCAGAATGTACCAAGAATCAGATAGGTCTATTATTTTCTCATATTTCGACTTTAGAGCATTCTCTATCCTCTTCAGAGAAGGCCTAGCTCCCACCTCTCTGGCAGGCATTATCAAAATACATTTTGATTAGCTTATAATCTTTTTGATGGAGCTATCCACATTTGATCCGAAGCACCTTTTCTTCATCTATTAAGAAATTTTTATGATCAAAATGAGTAATTGCCCGACTTGAATGTTACGACTGCATCCTTTATTAGCTATGAATTTCCGAAAGTGAGAGGAAACTTATGAAAAAAAGGGATGAGGAGCACGGTGAGTTGGGCCTATCCAAGCTCGCCCCCAGGGTGAGGCCTTACAGCGAGTACAACGAGGTATTGAGTGAAATATCAAAGGAGCTCCTCTCCAACATAATGGAGATCGTGGATAGGGCTGAATCGATCGCTCCTAAGCTCAGAAGTCTGCTCCCCATAGTGAGGCTGCATCCTGAGGCGACTAGCTCAAGGGTAGCCGCCGTTGACTCGGGTTCGGGCGGCAAGGACCTGCTGATAGGTTACCAGCCCATGAGCCTGGCCGTGGGGGCAGTCTTCCTGGACGGCCTGAGGATGTCCGAGCCACTCCTCGCCACGCTGAGGCCCCCCTCCTCGAGCTTGGATGATGAGGAGGGCGTGAAGATATCCTCCCTCATGGGCTACTACCTCATGTACAACCTCGCCGCGATCCTCCTCAGTAGGAGCGAGCTAGTGCTGATAGACGGGCCTCTCTACCTGCCAAGGAGCTACTATGCCCCGAGGGGGAGAAGCTATTCCCAGAGCTACTTGGAGGTGTATGAAGCTGCTCTACGCTCCCTCTCAAACCTGCTGAAGGATGCTAAGCTCTCTGGAAAGCATGTGATGGGAATTGTCAAGAGGGTGAGGAGTCACTACATCTCCGGCTGGCTGGGCATTGAGAGCGTTCCCGACTCCCTCCTCTCCTCACTCCTGCTGAGGGAGGGTGAGGCACTCGGACCTCTGCCGGCCAGCGGGGGCTGGGAGGAGGTGGCCCCCTTCCTGGGTGATGCCAACAGCTTCAGACCCTGGGTCATGTTCCTGAGGAGGGGGAGGTTCGCCGTCAGGGTAGATCTCCCGGAGTTCTCCCTAAACTTAGCCCACGCCCTAGCCTCCCAGATATATTCCCTCTCGGAGCCAAGCACCGGGCTCCCGCTGCCGATAATAGCTGTGGATAGGCTGTCGAAGCTCACGGATAAGCAGGCATCCCTCGTCTACAGGATGATCCTGAGCGAGGCAAGGGGAGTGAGCCGCGAGAGGTTTGCCCTCCTTTCCCTCCAGAGGGGTGAAAATGATTGAGGGAAGTCGTCGGTCACGTGATCTCCCGATCCACTCCTAGGAAAGTGATCTTCGTTGCTCTCAAGGGAGTGAAGCTACATCTGGGAGATTTCTACGTGATCGACCACCCCTGGGAGGGTGTGCCCGTCTTCCTGAGGGTGAGGGAGATCCAGACGATAAACGAGGAGGTGGAGCTGGGGAAAGCTGGTCTCTTAGCCAGTAGCTCCGGGATGATCTCCGATTACAGCAGCGAGCTGGAGTACCTGATAGCTGAATGCGAGGTCTTGGGGTATAGGGATCCGGGCTCAGGGAGGATAAGGGCTCTGGAATCCCCTCCTTCCACCCTATCCAGGGTGATGAGGCCCGAGCCCAGGGAGCTTACAGGCTTCCTCACCCCACCCTTCTCCCAGGGACTCCCGCTGACCGTGGGGAGGGTGAAGGGGACCAGGGTACCCTTCTCCCTGGACCTCGCTGCAATCGCCAAGGGACACATGTTCGTCACCGGGATGACCAGGAGCGGGAAGAGCATCACCGGGGATAGTGTGATTGTGATCTATGACTCTAGGAGGAGGGAATACTTCATAGGCCCAGTGGAGAAGTTCTTCGAGAGCAAGGTACCTAAGGGAGTCAAGGACGATGTCCTCCTAGACCTCAGGGGACTTGGCTACGAGACCCTCTCCCTGGGGAGCGACCTCTCGCCAAGGTGGTGCGAGGTAGCTGGCGTGTACAGGCATACACTAGATAAGGAGGTTTACGAGGTAGAGACCTCCACCGGGAGGAAGCTGAGGGTAACGGAGGACCACAGTTTGCTGGTAACTGACGGAAGCAGCTTGTCCGTATCGACTCCCAAGAGGCTCGCTGGGATGAGGGACAGGTACTTGGTAGTGCCTAGAGGAGTTACGCTGAGACCGGGCTCAGGGGCCCACTACTTCGATAGGCTCCTGGGCATAGCTCTAGCCTCAGGAGCCGCGATGAGGGACGGAGTGCTCATCATGGACCCCGATATAGCTGACGTCAAGCTAGCTTGCCTAGAGGCGGGCGTGGACCACAAGGTCCTCGATAGGAGCGGCGTCTTCGTTAAATCCCCTGAGCTCTCTAAGATGGTCTCCCAAGGGCTCTCCTCCCTGCTGAGCCTTCCCTCTGAGGCTGAGGAGCTAGGAAGGAGGTACCACCCCCTGGCCAGGGCGCTCAGGGAGCTCCTGGTGAGGTGCGCGATCCACGACGCCAAGGGGAGCTCCCTGATCCTCTGCGGGGAGGGCAGGGCCATGGCCCTCTCAACGATCCTCTCCCTGCTCGGCGTCACCACGTTACGCTTCTGCCCAAGGGGGTTCCTGGTGGACCCCCTATCCCTGAGGATCCTCATGGACCGCATCGAGGACTGGGGAGGGATGAGCTTAGGGATGGACGGAGGCATGCTTCAGCTGAGGGTCCTTCCCAAGAGGGAGGGCTTGATCTACAGGGCCTCAGTGAACCTGGAGAGGATAGTGAGCGTGAGGAAGGTCTACATGAACGCGAAGTACGTCTACGATCTCGATGTCCCAGAAAATCAGAGCTTCCTGGCCAACGGCGCCTTCGTCCACAACAGCAGCTTCGTGGCGAGCTTGATAGCTAAGTCATCTGAGCTCAGGCCGAGGCCCAGGTTCCTGGTGCTCGATAGGAGGGGGGAGTACGAGAGGCTGGCCGCTAAGGGAGGCACTGTTCACGATTACTCCTCCTTCCTCCCAGGGATCGGTTCAATGAGTCCCCAATCCATAGCCAGGAGGCTCGGTTACAGGCCGGGGACCCTGTCCTACCAGCTCCTGGTCTCCGCCCTGAGGGAGGCTGATGGCGAGGCTGAGCAGGCCCTGAGGTCCTTGAGGAGAGTGGCTAGGGAGATGAGGGTGAGGTCCTCCATAGCGGCTGAGGTAGAGTCCAGGATGAGGAGGGAGGCGCGTAGGCTTAGCTCGGGCGATGGGCTTAGCGTAGTTGAGGAGGTCAGGAGGAGCCCGTTAGTGATAGTGGACTTCTCATCGGATAGGAGGTATGAGGAGCAGTTCCTCACCGTCAGGAGCATCGTGGAGGAGCTGGCAAGCTATGCGATATCTAGGAGGAGGGATGGGGATTTCGCCCTCATAGTGGTGATAGAGGAGGCCCAGTACCTCATCCCTGAGAGGGGCTTCTCCATAGTGGGTGATCCTTATGAGGTGGGGGCAGCTCAATCGCTGATAGAGGCGATAAGTCAGGCCGGAGGTTACAACCTGGGGTTCATAGTGGTGACGCAGAGGCCCGCTTACGTCAGTAAGAGCGTGATAAGCCAAGCGAACACCGTAGTGGCCTTCAGGCTTAGGAACGGGAACGATCAGGAGGCCATAGCTAAGTACACGGAGGTTGAGGGAATCGAGTCCTACCTCCCGATGCTATCCGATCACGAGGCCCTCGTCTGGGGGATGGGAAGCAGCGTCCCTTTCCCCGTTCATGTTGAGATGGAGGTGGTGTCCCTCCCGTCCAAGTCGATCACCCCTCCGGAGAGGGCTTGGGAGAGGATGTGATTTTTAAGTGAGGGGGAAACGAGTGGCTGATGCCCAGGAAGGTGAGGATCTTCGACTCCACGCTCACGCTTGGCGAGATGGTCCCGGGCGTCTCCTTCGGTCTAGAGGGCAGGGTTGAGGTGGCGAGCCACCTGGACACGGTGGGCGTTGATGTGATAGAGGCAGGGTTCCCCTCCTATTCTGAGGGCGAGAAGAGGATAACTAAAGAGGTTGTTAGGGCCGTCAGGAGGATCTCAAGATCCGGATTCTCACCAGAGCTCTGCGCCCTGGCTAGAGCCCTCAGAGAGGATGTTGAGGCTGCTGCTGAGACTGAGGTTGATAGCGTGAACATATTCATCCCGGTGAGCAGGACCCTGCTCAGGGCCCTAGGTATAGATGAGGAGGAAGCCCTGAGGAGGATAGAGGACTCAGTGAGTTTAGCTAAGTCCTTGGGCCTGATAGTGGAGTTCACAGCCGAGGACTTCGGTAGAGCAGATAGGGAATTCCTCTGGAGGGCTTGCGAAACCGCCCTTAGGGGCGGTGCCGATAGGATAAACCTGAGTGATCCCTTAGGGGTCCTGCTTCCCCAGGTAGCTAGCGAGCTGGTTAGGGAGGCTAAGGAGAGGTTCAGGGTCCCTCTGAGCGTCACCTTCTCCAACGACCTCGGCATGGCTACAGCTAACTCCGTTACAGCTGCCCTAGCGGGAGCGGAGCAGGTACACGTTTCCGTGAACGGCCTGGGGCCCAAGGCGGGCATAGCTCCCCTCGAGCAGGTGGTGGTGGCCTTGAGGAAGCTGGCCGGCTTGGATACGAACGTTAAGCTCGAGCTGCTAGCTAGCTTGAGCGAGGTCGTCGAGAGGGTGAGCGGCATCCCTGTGCATGAGCTCTCCCCCTTGACCGGGACCCTCACTTTCACCTATGAAGCGGGCGTCCACGTGAGGGCCATCTCGATGGAGCCATCCAGCTACGAGCCCATAAGCCCTGAGGAGGTGGGGAGGAAGAGGAGGTTCTGGATAGGCAGCCTCTCCGGAAGGACTGCCGTACAGGAGGTACTGAGGGAGATGGGCTATGAAGCCTCCGAGGAACAGGTTGAGAGCTTGCTTAGGAGGATAAAGGATCTATCGGAAGAGGGTGTGAGGATCACCGAAGCCCTGCTCAGGTCAGTCGTGGAGGAGGTTCTGGGGGTGGAATCGAAGCACCTCAGGGTGAGGGAGTGGGTGGTCGTCACGGGCAGCGGGATAACCCCTACAGCGACCGTGAGGGCTCAGATAGGAGATAGGGAGGTGGTTTCCTCCTCACACGGAGTGGGTCCCGTGGACGCGTTGACCAAAGCCCTCATATCGATCCGAGGGGTCCCTAGCATGACCTTGAGGAAGTTCAGGCTGAGAGCTGTCTCCACGGGTTCCGAGGCAATAGGGGAGCTGATGATAGGGGTCCTCGGCCCTTCAGGAGAGGTCCAGGCATCTGGGGCGAGCAGGGACATCATGGAGGCTTCCGTAAGGGCCCTGGAGGAGGCCTTGAACAGGATCCTAGCTAGCCAGACCTCCCGGGGAACCTAGGAGTTGGACATGGAAGCGTCACCCACGATGGCTCGGGGATTTAGAAGGTGTGCTCTGCTGAAGGACAGCTTTGGTCCTTCGGGATCAATAGGCCGCTGGTTTCATTAGCTCCCGATCTGTAACACCAGCGGTAAGTTGGGGCGATGCCCCATGGTATGCTGAAATGGAAATGCTAGAAGGTGAGATTTCGGAGATGGGCAAGACCCTTGACCTTCCTCGAAGGGTCATTGGTGAGTTTAGGGGGATAATAGGGAGCACTGTACGAAGAGGAAGGTGTTTCCCTAGACTGGCTCCGGTTATATGCTCATTCCCAGGGGAACCTGACGCCCACCTCCGAGGCTACCAACTTCATCCCCTCCATCACCCTCCTATGGATGGGTATCCCCTCCTCTATCCTCTTCAGGGAGGTGAGGTAGCTCTTCTCACCGTGAATCCAGATTCTCTCGAACTCAGGATGTAGGGGAGCTTTCTTGAGACTCTCCCTGAGCCTCTCCATCCTCCCCTTGAACTCATCAACGGGCATGAACCTAGCGACGTCAATTGCCATGAAGAAGTGGCCCACGTTGGCCGGTTGAGGGGCCTCCGTCTGGCCCACCTCCCTGAGCATAGCAGCTCCACTCAGCACGCTTGTGAGTATCTCAACCATGATTGCTAGACCATATCCCTTATGACCTCCGAAGAGTTCTCCTAATCCTCCTAAAGGTAGAAGGGCTCCTTCCCTCATTATAACATCTGGATCGTCGCAGGGCTTACCTTCTGCATCGATTCCCCAGCCCAACGGGATCTTCCTCCCCAGCCTCGAGTACTCCTCCATCTTCCCTATGGGGGCCACGCTCGTGGCCATGTCAAGGACGAAGGGAGGTGGTGTTGCCGTTGGTGCCGCTAACGCTATCGGATTTGTCCCCAACCACTTTCCCAAGGCTCCCGTGTGGGCCACTAAGGGCCTCGAGTTCGTCATGGAGATCCCTATCATGTCTTTTTCCAGAGCCATCATCGCGTAGTATCCAGCTATGCCATAGTGGTTGCTCATCCTCACCGTGACGAACCCCAGGCCGCTCTCACCTGCCTTCCTCATGGCTAGTCTCATGGAGAAGTTGCCTACGACCTGTCCCAGGCCGGAGTCCCCATCGATTAGAGCGAAGGAGGGGCCCTCGCTCACCACCCTTATGTTCGGCCTCACCTTCACAGCTCCCTTCCTTATCCCGTCGACGTACCTCCTCAACCTAGCCACACCATGCGACTCTATTCCCCTCAGGTCAGCGGTCACCAGATTCTCTGCTACGGTCCTCGCGTCCTCCTCCGGGACTCCGAGCTTTAAGAAGACGGACCTCACGAAATCCAGCAGCTCCTCATACCTCACGGTGAGGAAGTCCTCAGGAGGGTAGGGTGGGGATTTATCGTACGGCATAGGGCAACCCGTTCGGTGGGGTTATAAGCCTTACCTGGAGATGTCCCTGCAGGGAGCGGACAACTTCAGCAGGAGCCTCCTCGCTAATCCAGGTTTCTTCGTCTTTATGGGTTCCAGCACGGCTTGAAGAGGAATCATTTCCGTCAAAAGGAGATTAACTACTGAACTGAGCCTGATTATCGTTTCCTCCTGCTCCTGAGACTCAACTGCATTCGGTCTTATCCTCCTGACGTAATCCAGAGCGGCCTGATGGGTCATCCCCCTACTGAATACGAGGTAGGCTGCCGCTATCGTCCCAGCCCTCCCTATCCCGGCGAAGCAGTGAACTGCAACGGGTCTCCCAGCTGCGACGCTTGATGAGATCCAGGTGAGGAGATCTATCATCTCTCTCAGCTCCGGGGCTCTTCCTGGCTCCACAGGGAGGAAGTAGAACTCCATACCCTCCGATATCACCGCGTTCTCATAACTAAGTATGCCCCCCCAGAAGGGAGCTATCTCCCTCTCAGTGGCGAGGCAGACCAGGGCCCTAAAACCTACCGATTTAATCAGCCTGATATCCTCCCTCCTAGTGGGGATCCTGGATATCGCTAGCTCCTTAGGTACGACCCAGAGTATAGACATCTTAAACACCGCTGCGTTGAAGGTCTTGGAGGGCGAAAGGAAGGGCTTACCACTCCAAGCTCTCCTCGTCATCAATAGGGTAGAAGGCGCTCTTAGGTGCGCCGCAAGCTGGGCACCTCCAGTCCTCGGGTAGCTCCTCGAAGGGCGTCCCTGGCCCGATGCCCCTCCCCTCATCCCCCTTCATGGGATCGTATATGTAGCCGCAGACCCCACACCTATACCTGATCACACTCTCACCGAGGTAGTTAACTGCTGGAAAAATTAAAGTCACTTACTGAAGATCCTGCTTAACGCGACCCTACGGACCAGCTCCTCCCGGTCCTTCGAGAGTTCCAAGAGCACATCTAAAGGTGTGGATGGGTTAAGAGCTACTGCCACCCTTATATCCTCATCCTCCTCCCTTGAGAGCTCCCCTAAAACGGCAGGGCTCGTCCTAGGATCTAGGGCCATCCTCACCTTGAGCAGGGGGGTTGGCTCCTCTAAGAGCTCCTTGATAACATCTAAACTTACTTTAGGGTTCAGGAGGAGAGCATCCTTAACATCAGGACTCCCATTCAAAGCTATCATCCTCAATGTCTCCTTCCTCGTTCTAGGGTCAGCTGCAGCGATCATCATGAGGTACTGATTTCTAGACTTCACTAGCTCATCGAAGACCTCCGGAGGGGCATTTTGATTCCTAGCTGCAGCTGCCTTTATCTCAGGATCTCCCTCCCTAGCTAACCTCAGGAGCACATCCTGAGGGCAGTTTGGGTTCTCAGCCAAGGCCAGGATCACTTCCTTACTCCCATCCTCGGAGAGGGACCTCAGCAGCCCCTCAGGGGCACTCCTGTTCGAAGCTACAGCAGTTTTGATCCTCTCCCCTCCCGATTCAGCCAGTGTCCTGAGGACCTCTGGAGGGGATGAGGGATTGGAGGCCAAGGCTAACCTCACGTTCTCACTGGGGTCCTTGGCAAGATCCATCAGCAGCCCCTTAGGAGCTTTCCTGTTCGAGGCCACTCCCCTCCTGACCCACTCGCTATCGTGTCTCGCGAGCACGCTCAGGATCTCGGGCTTGACCGATGGGTTCTTCGCGAGCGTCTCTAGGACGTAACTAGAGGTATCTCTCACCAGCTTCTCCTGAACACTCTCAGGTATCCTTTCATTGCTAGCTACAGCTATCCTGACGATCTCATCATCCTCAGCCAGGACCTCGAGCAATCCCCCGGCGGAAGGGTTCGCTGCCACAGCTGCCCTCACCTCGGCTGAGGGGTCCTTGCTGAGCAGTATTAGGGAGTCCAGGGGTGTGTTTTTGTTGGATGCGATAGCTTTTCTCACTTTGACGCTCTCATCGGATGTGAGCTTCACCAGAAGTTCAGGATAAGCGTGTTCAGCTACCCTAGCTCTCACTTCAGCATCTGGATCCTGAGATAGGAGCTTCAGGATCTCATTAACCTTCCTGGGGTTCTCAGCGACGGCCCTCCTCACCCTGGGGGATGGGTCGTTAGCCTGCCTTCTCAGAGCATCCTCAGGACATTTGGGGTGGGAGGCTGCATGTATCCTGAGCCCCTCGTCCTCGGATGAGGAGAGCCTCTCCAAAACATCTGGAGGTGTATTCGGGTTCTGGGAGATCAACCTGAGTAGGCTTTTTTCCTCAAGGAGGGATAGGGCGGAGAGGAGCTCCGGATCAACCTTGGGGTGAGAGGCCACCTTCCTGAGGAGGGATAGCTTTGGCACATCTCATTCAACCCCATTCATATATAAATTGTAGGCTAGAAAAATCCTTACCTTAAATCGTAATGGGGGCTGCAGAGCATCGCACTATCTGGGGCTATGCCTAACTGTGGGTTCCACACATCGATTTCCTCAGGGAGCCCTCCACACACCGTGCCAGCTGTCTAGGGAGACGTCAACAACCCCTAAATAGTTGATGCCCAAGAGGGACAAGTCCAACTCCTCAAAGCTCTGAAGAAGGCTTAATCTGAAGAGGGTTCATCCTAACGCTCTGAGCCCTTGAATTGGGGCTGATGAACCAAAAGCACATATCAAAGTACGTGACTCAGACTGAGCTCGGTCCCTCGGCTGTCCTTAGCTTCGTTATTGACCCCACTCAAATCTGTTCGAGGGATAATAAGGGAGAGCTCCCTTCCGCGACTTTTGAAAGGTGATCCAGCTGAGGCGAAATACTCATAATAATTCCTGCTTTGATGAGTGTCCCCGAGGTATTCGGGGGCTTTCGAACGCTTCACACCATTAAGGAGATGGCGTTATTATAACCAACTG
>CALJEO010000002.1 GCA_938073845.1 uncultured archaeon | reverse complement strand
GAGTTAGGATCCAAGCTGGAGAGGGGGAAAGTGGTGAACTCCAATGTACTTGGAGTGAGGGCCCTCGTAGAGGAACTGGCTGACGTGAAGTACCTGGGGATTTGCAGGGACGACCCCAACTCCCTGAGGGATTGCTTATCGGCCTGTAATGATTGCGATGTCATCGTAACCATAGCTGGGAGTAGCGTGGGGGAGAGGGATTACCTTCAAGAAGCCATCAGATCGATCGGTGGGAGGATCTTAGTCAGAGGTCTCAGTATAATGCCGGGGAGGCCCACATTACTTGCCATCACCAAAGGAAGGCTTCTAGTCGGATTGCCCGGTTATCCCGTCTCCGCGATGGTAGCTACCATCGAGGTGCTGCTGCCGATCCTGCAGAGGATCTCGGGGATCAGGGGATCCCCCCTCAGGACCGTTGTGAGGGCTAGGCTCTCTCAGAGGGTTCCCTCATCACCCGGCGTGAGGCATTACGTCAGAGTGAAGCTGCTGAGGGAGGATGGAGAGTACAGAGCCCTCCCCGTGAGGATAGGTGGGGCTGGGATAGTCAGCTCCCTCATAAGGGCGGACGGATTCCTCCTGATCCCTGAGGAGGTGGAGGGGTATGAGGAGGGGGCGGAGGTGGACGTCATCGTCTACAGGAGGTGGTTGGACCTTTGAGGAAAGTTTTCAGGGAATTGAAGGGGCTTGATGAGGTCAAGGAGCTCGTTATTAAATACGAAAGACCCAGGAGAGTTGAGAGAGTTTCCATCTGGGATGCTGTGGGAAGAGTGCTGGCGGAGGACGTGGTCTCGTATGTAGATGTGCCTGGCTTCGATAGAGCCATGCTGGACGGATATGCGATCAGGGCCGAGGATACCTTCTGGGCAGACGAGGATAATCCTGTGGAGTTGAGGGTCTCAGGAGTTTCTTCCGCGGGCCATCCATTTGAAGGGGAGATCTCGAGGGGAGAGGCCGTGGAGGTAGCGACGGGTGCTCCTATCCCTAGAGGGGCTAACGCGGTGGTTAGGGAGGAGCTCACCCTGAGGAGAGGGGATGGGGTCCTCGTCCTCAGATCCGTTCCTCCGGGTGAGAACATCCAGGGAGCTGGCTCCGACATCAGAGTGGGTGAGACCCTCGTCTACAGGGGTACGGTGCTCTCACCCAGGGAGCTGGGGATCCTAGCGGCCGCGGGCATCAAAGAGGTGAACGTGTTCGCTAGGCCCAAGGTGGGGATATTCTCGACGGGCGACGAGCTGGTGCAACCCGGCGAGGAGCTGGGCTTCGGGAGGGTATATGATGTCAACTCATCTACACTCTTCGCATCGGTGATCGAGGACGGCGGAGATCCCATGTTCCTCGGGATACTCCCCGATGATTACGAGTCGATCAAGGAGGCCCTGAGTGAGGGTCTGGCTAAGAGCGACCTTGTACTGATCTCGGGAAGCACGAGCGTCGGGGCTGGGGATGTGATGTACAGGGTGCTTGAGGAACTCGGTCCCCCTGGGGTGCTCGTGCACGGCATAGCAATACACCCAGGTAAGCCCACTGTAATTGCTGAGGCGAGAGGAAAGCTCATAATTGGTCTCCCAGGGTACCCGACCAGCTGCCTCACCGTCTACAGGGAGATCGTATCCCCCCTCATCAGGAAGTGGAGTCAGAAGCCCCAGGGAACTGAGAGGGAGGTCGTGGCAAGGGCTGCCGAGAGGATCCATGGGGAGAGAGGTAGGAAAGACCTGCTACCGGTTCACATAGTGAGGGACGAAGGACTCCTCGTTTTCCCCGTTCCAACGGGATCCGAAGCCATATCGACGCTCTCGAGGGCCGATGGCTACATCGTGATGGGAGAGCTCAAGGAGATCATTGAGGAAGGGGAGGAAGTGAGGGTGAAGCTCTTCGTAGATAGAATAGCGGATCTATCCGTTATAGGAAGCCATTGCCTAGGATTGGAGGTAATACTAGCTGAGATGAGGGATCGCGGCTTCCTGGTTAAGTTCGTGCCAGTGGGATCCTACGGGGGGTTCAAGGCCGTGGCCAGGGGCGAGGCCGACATCTCGGGAGTTCATGCACTTGATCCGGAGACGATGGAGTACAACATCCCCCTACTTAGGAAGTTCTCCTTGGAGGACAAGGCTGTGTTGCTAAGAGGCTACAGGAGGGTTCAGGGGCTGATCGTCAGGAAGGGGAATCCGAAGGGGATAAGGGGTATAAGGGACCTCATAGAGAGGGAAGACATAGTCTTAATGAATAGGAACAGAGGTTCGGGCACGAGGATCCTGCTGGACCATTTATTGAGGGTGGAGGCTGGGAGCTCTGGGGTGAGCTTCGAGGAGATAGTCAAAAGGATCAGGGGTTATTGGAGCGAAGCCAAGTCCCATAATGCGGTCGCAGCGGCCGTGAAGAACGGAGTAGCCGATGTTGGAATCGGTATAGAGACAGTAGCAAGACTTTATGACCTCGATTTCATCCCTTTGATGGATGAAGAATACGATTTCATCGTGAGGAGATCCTCGTTAAGGAAGAGAGCTGTTGAGGAGTTCTTAGAGGTGATCAGGGATCCTGAAACCAGGAGGAAGGTAAATTCGCTAGGGGGGATCCGTGCTCACGAGGATATGGGTTCTCCAATTACTTAAAGTCGATCAGGATCACTTGGATCTCGCTACAGCTATTATATGAGGAGACTCCGGTATTATGAGTTTCTCTAGGGCGAGCTCGACAGCATCAGGGGATCCGGGGAGTAGGAACACGAGGGATCTGGAGTGAACCCCTGCCGTGGCCCTACTCGCCATGGCTGAGCTGCCGATCCTGGAGTAGCTCAGCAGCCTGAATATCTCCCCGAACCCAGGTAGCTCCTTGTCCAGTAAGGGTCTTATCGCCTCGGGAGTGACATCTGAAGGGCTCACCCCGGTCCCTCCGCAGAATAGTATCACGTCAGAGTCCTCCGATGCCTTAATTAGCGACTTCCTGAGGGCTTCCTTATCATCCGGGATAACTTCCTTCCTGATCACGGAGCTTCCGGATCTCTCTATGAGCTCGATGGCCAGCTTCCCCGTGACATCCTCCCTACTGCTGTCAGCAGATCTAGAGGTGCTGACGATGAAAACTGAGTAATTGAGCTTAGAGGGAGCTCCTCTCCTATGCTCCTCCGGGACTCCCATAGGAGCTCTGGAATAGCATTCTTTAAAATATTGAGTGACCTGATCACATGGATGGGGAGCGGGATAACTCCAGGGTTGCAGGAGTATCTCACGGCCATATACAAACTCCAGAAGACGAAAAAATCTGTTAGGGTGAAGGAGCTCGCTGAGGAATTGGGAGTTACCCTGCCAAGCGTGACCGATGCTCTCAAGAAGCTATCTAGGGATGGGCTCATAAACTACAGGAGGTACGATGAGGTGACCCTCACCGACGAGGGGAAAAGGGCCGCATCGCTGATCTCAGATAAGGAAGAAATCTTCTATGATTTCCTGAGGAATGTGCTGGGGATAGAGGAGGATATGGCGAGAGAGGAGGCTTGTTGGATAGAGCACGGGGTCAGTTGGGAGAGCACAGAGCGATTGAGGATATTCATCGAGTTCCTTAAGGAAAATATTGTGGATGTGGATTCAAAATTCAGGAACTTTATTAATAATAGGCGGGGTACGAAAGTTTTATAAGTTCCTACGCATGACCGAGTCACCCCGGGCTAAAAAAGTTAAATTAAACATGGTCCACAGCTCAGTCAACCGGAGGTGTCAGTATGCCCAAGTACGTGATCGAGCAGGATAGGGAGAGCTGCATAGCCGATGGTGTCTGCGCATCCCTCTGCCCAGATAACTGGATAATAGAGGATGACGGACTAGCATCCCCAGTTAAGAAGGAATTAGATGACCTCGGTTGCAATATGGAGGCCGCTCAGGCCTGCCCGGTCAACATAATCCATATATATGAGGTACAGCCGGATGGTTCCAGGAAGCAGCTGATCTGAGACATAAACCCCTCATTTTTTCGATGGGGGCGGTGGGCTCCCCCGGAGTGGAACGGGATGCGTAAGCACTCCTTCCCTCCCCCGATCTCCTCCCCCCGGTTGGCCAGCAGCGCCGGGCGTCCACCTTAGGGCTGCTCCCTTCCGGGCCTGACCCGTTTCGGTGGCAAAGGTGATATCCCCATCCCTCCGGATGGGTGATCACCACCGCCGACCCACCGGTACCGAGGCTCACGGGCTCAGGGGAGTCGGTGTGCCCACGCATGTCGCTCGCCCCCGGGAGTTGCTGACCCCGGCATTAGCCTTCCGGCAGAGGGGACGGCTACCCCCCCGGTCCTCCCCCACCGCCCCTCCATCCCGGATGAACCCTTTAAAAACAGCGACCCTCCAGTCTCCTGACCTCAGTACCGCTCGCGAAGTAGACGCAATCAGCTAAGTTTGTGAATATGCCCACTTCAACCACCCCGGGTACCTTCTTGATCTCCCTCTCAACGGATTCAGGGTCGTCTAGAGGGGGGCATCTCAGGTCAACTATGAAGTTACCGTTGTCCGTCGTGAAGGGGAGGCTTCCGCTCATCCTCAGCTCCGCGCTACAATTCAGCTTCCCCTTCAACTTATCAATTGTCCAGGAGACCCCATATGGGAGTACTTCGACGGGGAGAGCTCTCTTAGAGCACAGCCTAGCAACCAGTTTGGTATGGTCCACTATCACCACGTAGAGCTCGCTATTGAAAGCGAGCACCTTTTCCCTGAGCAAAGCACCGCCACCTCCCTTCAGGAGGTTCAGCTCCTTATCGACCTCATCAGCTCCATCTATGGTGAGTTCGGGCCTCCTCACGTCCGGATGAGCTACCTTGAGGCCGAGGCTCCTAGCTACCTCCTCTATCTGCTTCGAGGATGGGATCACCAGTAACCTCGAGGCATGCTCAGATTTAGCTAGCTCCTCGACGAACATCTTTACAGTGGACCCTGAGCCTAATCCGAGGAGCTCAACCTCGCTCACCAGCTTCAACGCTTCCCTGGCCACGACCCTCTTCTCCATCTCGATGTCAGACATTCAGCTCACCAAGATCTCCACCACATCCCCATCATCCAGGAGGAAGTCAGCTCCCACCTTCATGGGCGAGTAAGGGAGCCTATCCGCCCAGACCTTCGCATACCTGAACCTCTCCTTGAAGGACTCGTGTATGAACTCAGCTAGCTCTATGACGCTGGAATTCCTGGGCAGTATCACCGCCCTGTCCGAGGGTAGCTTCTCGCTCTTAGATTTTGTGAATACCCTTATGAGTCCCAACTCCCTAAGGATCAACTCACCCAGCTCGTCCTTGGAGGGGAGCTGATTCGGTGACGCTATGACTCCAATAACCTTACTTCCGTACTTTTCCCTGACCTCCTCGATCAGATCCAGATCCTCAAGCATATCGCACTTCGTGAGGAAGATCATCGTTGGCTTATAGCTCTTCTCCCCGAATATGGCTTCTTCAACGTCATCCAATGTGACCGAGCCCTCTACCTCAACCCAGGCCCTCTCCACTCCGAATTGGAGTAGTAACTCCCTCACATCCCTCTCCGAGCAGCCTAAGAGCTTCCCCTTATTTATTATTATCAAGCCGGGAGCGGCCCTACTCCTCCTTATCCTCACCCTCCCAGCTGGTCTCTCGAATGACATCTCCCTAGACTCTAAGAAGCTGAATATCCTCTCCAGCGACTCGATCGGTTCATCCAAAGAGCTCACGGTTATCCCCAGGACATCGGAGTTCTTCGCTAGAGCAGCTGCTATGTTGGTAGGACCACCTTGGGCTTCCAGTATCAGGGGTGGGGATTCCACCACCTGTATCTGTGCCCCTCGGAAATCCATCATCCCCTCAACGGGCCTCATCGTGGTGAAGGGACTTGGGGATATCTCGGGCCTGGCGTTGGTTAGTTTCGTCAGCAGTGTGCTTCTACCCGAGTTAGTGAACCCTATCAGTACTAATTGGGCAGCTCCTCTCTTCTCAACCATAAAAGAGATGCCCTTGGATTTCTTAGCATACCTCTTCCTCTCTATCTCCTCTCTGAGTTCTGATATCCTCCTCTTAATGAACTTCTCCATTTTCTCTGTTCCCTTGTGCTTTGGTATCAGCGAGTAGAACTCCTTGAGTTTTTGGAGCTTCTCCTCCGGCGTCTTAGCTTTGGAGTACTCCTCCCACTTAGCCTGAGCCTCCGGTGGGAGGTTAGTGGGCATCCTCCCTCTTCCTCCTATCCTTGACCTCGACGATCTCCCCCAAGGTCACGTTCTTATAAGAAGGCTGATGTGACGGCGAGCCGTCTACCTGCATCCTCTCAGGGTTCCTCTGTATTATTGAGATCTCTAAGAGTTTCTCTATGTTCCTAGCTAGCTCATAGCCCGGGACCACCCTTTCTGACTCTAAGTTCCTCAGGAGGGATGCCTTTATGTTGAGACTCGTAGCCACCTGTTCTATGGACAATCCCAGGGACTCCCTGGCTTCCCTCATCTTCCTACCGTAACCCTCCACTAACTCCACCTCCTCCACTCTCCCACCCTTCCTCGGAATGCTGGTTTCCCTGGGCCTCCTCTGCCTGACCTGGGGGGTCTCTACCCTCATCCGAGGTTCCACCATCTTTCCCTCTGTTTTCCCTTCTCTCTTCACTTTTCTGGAACATTTACCGCATAAAGATGCCTTATATCCATCTAAATCGACTATTACGGGCTTCCCATAGAAAGTTCCCCCGCAGAGCTCGCAGACGTAGACCTCTCCCGACAAACTCAACCACTCCCAATAGGGATGCGAAAGCTTTAGATTAATCTTTAGGTCTGCTAACGTGATGAGGAGGATAAAGCCCAAGGATATCGATAAGATGATGAGGAGCATGGGAATCCACGTTGAGAACCTGGATGCGACGGAAGTGCTGATAAAACTGAGTTCCGGTGACTCCATAGTGGTAAGGGATCCCCAAGTCTCCTTAATGAGGGTGGGTGGTGAGGAGGTCTATCAGGTCATGGGCAGATCGGAGAGGCTGAGCTCTACAGTTGAAGCTTACTCACCCTCGGATGATGACGTCAGCTTAGTGGCCTCACAAGCTGGGGTCGATTTTGAGACCGCTAGGAGGGCCCTAATAGAGACGCAGGGGGATCTGGCTGAAGCCATCATAAGGTTGAAGGAGGGTAGGGTTTGAGCTTAAGGAGGCTTTGGGCAGTTTGGAGGATGCCCTACATAAAGCTGCTATCTAGCGAGGGGGAGAAGGAGTGTATATTCTGTACTCTCCCCAGGGAGGGCAGGGATAGGGATAATCTGATACTCCACAGATCCGAGCACTCGTTCATCATACTCAACAGGTACCCCTATAACCCGGGACACCTAATGGTCGCCCCCTACAGGCACGTAGCCAATCTGGACGAACTGGAGGATGGGGAGATCATGGACGTAATGGAACTCCTCAGGCTCTCCATTAAGATCCTCAAGAAGGCGATGAGCCCCGACGGGTTCAACATAGGTATGAACATCGGTAAAGCCGCCGGTGCTGGCTTCGAGGGGCACGTACACATACACGTGGTCCCCAGGTGGGTGGGGGATGCCAACTTCATGCCGATACTAGGTAACACGAAGGTCATCAGTGAGGCGTTATCCAACACGTACGATGAGCTGAAGAGGGTGCTCGATGGTGTGGGGAGGCATTAACCTTTATTTACCCGGGAATGGACCGGGTGAGGGGCCGTGGTCTAGCTAGGTAGGATGCCGGCCTTGGGAGCCGGAGGTCCCGGGTTCAAATCCCGGCGGCCCCATCCTCCCTAAAATCCATGGAAATCCTTAATGGGTACACTCCTGGATCGGTATGAACCTCCCTTGTGACATCTCCCGATCTCAGCTCAGGATCCAGGCCCATGACGAGTCTTCTCCATTAGATCCGTTCGTAAGTGGGGTCTCGGGGACACGCTGATCCTTCCATTCTGAGGTTCATGTCTTCTTCCTCCGAATGGCGCATTTTTGGGCCGTATCGTCTGAACCCAACACGGTCTCTTAGGGGAAGTTTGTTAAGTGAAGGGTGTCTCGGACAGAAAAGCTTATTTTATTTCAGCGTATAAGTATGATTGATGACGAAGCCCCGGGCGGGATTCGAACCCGCGACCTGCCGCTTACGAGGCGGCCGCTCCGACCGGGCTGAGCTACCGGGGCCCCGATGGGGAGGGTATCCTCCTAAATAAACTTAACTTGGATGATGGGTATGGTGGACGAGGAACTGATAGTCCTTGCATTGACCGTGATCACGAAGGACCTGGAACTAGCTAGGAGAATCGTGGAAGCTGCTAAAGACGGTGTCATTGAGGAGGGAGAGATTCAGGAGTCCCTAAAGCTCTCTGTGACGAACTTGAGGGTTATGCTGTACCAGATGCAAGACTCTAACCTAGTCGTCCAACTGGGGGCGAAGGAGGATGACAACGGTAACTACCTGTCGTTCTGGAGGATAAATAAGGATGTCGCTAGGTCCTTCCTCATAAGGAAGCTGAAGAAAACTAAGAGCGAGTTGATTAAGAGGAAGGAAGAGGACCTATCTGGGGAGTACTATGTTTGCGCAGCGGACCCATCTCACGCCAGGTTGAGCTTCGATGAGATCATCAGGGGCATGGAGAGCGGCTCCCCCACGTGCCCGGTATGCGGCGCGATGTTGGAGCCCGTGAACAGGGAGGAAGTGATAAGCTCAATAGACTCCATGATAAGACTAATAGATGAGGCGATGAATGTCCTGGAAGAAGGATGATAAGTTTGACTAGGGAGTTCTTCGTTCAGGAGAGGATCTCGGAAGGGATCAGAACGGATCACGTTCTGGAGGAACTTGGATGGGAGATGATCCGGCAGTTAAGCGGCATGGAATTGGATTCCTTAGATCTCGATGTGGAGGATAGGTGGGTCAAGGTCAGGGTGAGCGGGAACGATGAGGGGATCGCTGAGAACCTTATCTGTAGGATCTACGGGAGGCTGAAGGGAACCGGTGACGTGAAACCGGGGGAGACCTTCAAGGGATTCATCACCGATCTGGGAGAAGTTGGTTACGGGATCTACTTTAAGGCTTTCCTAGGTGAGAAAGACGGGCTATATCCACTCTATGAGATGAGGAAACAGTTAGTGAGCGGGAGAAAGCTCTCAGCGAGGACGATAGCTAGGTTATATGGATTCGTGGACGACCTATCTATGGAGATCCGTCTGATGAATCAAGATGAGAAGGGCATTTACGTCTCGATATCCCCTAGGTACGTTCAAATGTTGAAGAACTTCATTAAGAAAGGCAGAGATATCCTATTCGTTGTTAGAGCAACCCCGAGGCAGGTAAGGAGAGCTCTCATCAAAACAGGCCATTCTAGAGACGTATCGATCGTCAGGAATTCCTTCCTCTCTTTCATGTTGGTATGCAAATCGAATACTCAGGCTAAGGGGCTCATACCCAGACTAGGTCCTTACCTTCCCGGTGCTACGCTCTCCGCTATCCACTCGAGCAGGTTCAACGAGCTGCTGAGGGGTAACTTTTTAAATCATCCCGTCCACCGGTAACGGTGTGCCGGGGTGCCCTAGCTCGGTAGGGGGCTGGCCTGCTAAGCCAGTGGCCCGTTGGGCCGCGAGGGTTCAAATCCCTCCCCCGGCGCCAGGGCCGGTGGTCTAGTGGTTATGACGCCGCCCTTACGAGGCGGAGCTCGGGGGTTCGAGTCCCCCCCGGCCCATGGGGAGGTAAACATGCCTATTGAAGAGGGTGGATTTTACGATAGGGATCCAAGGCTCTTCGATCTCAGAGTTGCCCTAATCTACCCGGGACCTTACGAAGTTGCCTTGAGCTCACTTGGTCATCAGATACTGTACTTCCTGATAAACTCCATGGAGGGCGTGATGGCTGAGAGGTTCGTAACTGACCTCAGGGGTTCCGTCGAGAGCGGAAGGTCCCTGGAGGAGTTCGATGTTATATTAGCTACTTTACACTTTGAGGGCCAGTATCAAGTCCTCCTGAGAATGATCGAAGGCGTGAAGAGACCTGTTCTCGTCGGAGGACCTGCAGTAAGCTTTAATCCGCTCCCGATAAGCCCTCTGGTAGGAGCAGTGGGTTTAGGGGATGGGGAGGGGTTGGTGGAGGAGGCCTTGAGGATCTTTAGGGAGGATCCTGAGGGATCCCCGTATCCCTCCCTCTTCTTTTACAAATACAGAAACAAGGTGAGGCCAAACAGAATACTTAAGCTAAAGCCTCTCCTTAATCAGCTTAGGGTCATTGAGAATGGTTCAGTCAGCAACAAATTCCTCCTGGAGATCTCCAGAGGATGCAACTGGGGGTGCAGGTTCTGCGGCATCGGGTGGCATTGGAAACCACGTGTAGGCCTTCAGGTAGACCAGATAATTGAGGCATTGGACTCCGCCCAGGAGCAGGGCTTCAGGGATGTCTTCATAATAGGCTCGGATGCCGCTTCATCGAGAACACTGAAGGAGGTCCTTGGGGAGATAGTGAATAGGGGACTCAAGGCAAGCCTGCCCTCTCTTAGGGCCGATCAGATTGACACCGAGCTCCTCGATCTCATGAGGAGGACCGGAGAGAGGATGCTAACCCTGGCCCCTGAGACCGGAAGCGAGAGGATCAAGGAAGTCATCAACAAGAGGATAGATAATGAGGACGTGCTTAGGGCTATAGAAGAGGCAAGGGATCTGGGCTTCAGGCACGCGAAACTCTACTTCATGATAGGTCTTCCCTTCGAGAGCGAGAGCGATGTACTGAAATCGGCGGAGTTGGCGAGGAAGGCTAATCGCGTGCTGAGGACTAAGGTTTCCCTCAGCCTGTTCGTCCCCAAGGCCGGAACGCCCTTTGAGACGATCCCGCTACTGAGGGAGGAGGACTTCCGAAGAAGGGTCTCTATATTCAGGAGAAACTTCCGTGGAGATCTAAACGTCTCACACTACGGGAGGGCATTCGTCCAGGCGCTCCTATCCCTAGGTGGGTTCGAGGTGGGCGAGATCCTGAGGGTAGCTTTCAAAAGATCATTTAATAGAAGGGTTTATGAGGATATAGCTAGGTTCTTAAAGGTAAATATTGTTAAAATAATTTACGAAGAGAGGGAGACCCCTTGGTGGAACTATGTGAGTGATGACATGAGAAGATGCGCGTTGGCTGAGGAGTTCGAGAGGGCCAAGGCTGTGGGACTTGAAGGCTGATCTCACCCAGCTATTTTCATCTATGTTGACTGAACATCCACGCGGTAGGCGGGCAGGGGTACATCGATGAGACTCATGCCTGCCCGAATAGCGGATAAATTCCTTGTAGACCTGATCTTTACTGCTGGAGCATTTTTATAATCTCCGATGTTACACTCGCGAGGTGTCTACATGCCCAGCTACATCTACCTAGTACTGTATAAACTCAAGGAGTTGAATAAGGAGGAGGAAGAGAGGGCCCGGATTCAATGGGAGGATATGATGAGAGAATGGCCACCCGAGGTGAGGCTGATAGGGGTTTACGACCACGCCTGGGGAACTGAATATAACGGCATCATGATACTGGAATCGGACAGCATGGACTCCTTCACCAGGTTCTGGAAGTGGTTCAGGGATAGGGTGAGGTGGTACGTCCCTGAAACCAAGACCATAATAGCTACGAAGAGGTAGTACCCAAGAGCCCATGGAGAAGCCTGGATGATTCCAATCTCCAGATGTTTCTCTCAATAATTTTTCTCATAAGGAGGAGCTTCCTTCTGGATACCTCCCTCCACTCGAGATCGGTCACCGTGCTCAATAGGATGAGCCCTTCGGGAGGGGCCAGGCCCACCTTCCTCCCCGTGGACAGCTCGATCACCTTACCTACGAGCCTCCTTATCTCATTCCTCTCGAAGGACCTCCCATATACCTTTATGTAGGTGAAGTTCTCCCCAGTCCTCACATCGAAGCCCTCAATGGCACACCCCTGACCCATGTGCCTCATGGATACCTCTAGAAGCTCCCCCGCCCCCTCCAACCTAAATGGAACAGCGTACGCGTAAACCCTCATGGCAGGCTTAGGAGGTCTGTCTGTAAGCGCTACAGCCCAGACGGCCACGTCCATCGGTAACCTCGCATTAAGAAGAGCGGCGTTCGGAGGAGGACCTCTGTAAAAGGCTATGTTATCCATGGCTGAGACCCCCCTGTCCGTCCTTGATGTGAATCTCAACCTCGCCCCTATCCCCTGACTCGCCAAGGCCTCGGTCAGCACGGACTCTACTGTTGGAAGTCCCTCCTGCTTAACTACGCCATGGTAGTTCCAGCCCAAGTAAGCAATCCTGAGTGCTGTCACCTCATCCCCAGCCAAATTGCCACCACCAGGAGGGAGATCCCCGTTCCTAGTGTGGACAGGGCGTAAATTAGCCTACTGCTCCCGGAGAGGGCCCCCAAATATGCCCCAATTAAGAAAAGAAAGGCCAGCGCCTCTGCTGCGGAGGAAGCGTAGGAGTGTTCGATGCTGAGGATACCGTACCCGCACAGGTGGAACGGTATTGAGAGCATCATCACAGCGAGCGAGGGTATTCCTCCACTCATGAGAGCTATTAATACCGCCTTCCCTCTCTCCAATCTGCTTATCATAGTTTCTTCAAGCTTCATCAGTACCGCCCTCTCCAACTCCCTTATCTTGAGTTCTCTCTCAGCCCTCTCAGAGATGTAGGTGCCCGTGAACCCGGATAGGAAGATGGATAGAGCCCCCGCGCTTATCAACCCTATTGCCACGGAGGGCTCCGAGAGGCCCGTTGAGTAGCTCCCCAATATGACCCCGAGGATCATCAGTACGCTATCGAAGCTATTCGTCACAACGTACCTCCTAGAAATCTCCTTTAGATCACCTAAATCGAGAAGAGATCTTAGATAATCACTCATCTCTCGAATCAGACTGCTCACCCTCGCTAATACCTCACTCCCGGAATCCTCGTGTTCTCCACCCATCCAGTAATTGCCTGGGTAAAGGTTATTTTGTTATCCCTCCGCTAGAGCTGGGTGATGTAGCACGCCCATAAATGATAAGATTAACAAGCTGATAGAGGTTGTTAAGGAAAATTTGGCATCATCTGAGGAGGAAGCGGCCAACACATTCATAAAAGCCCTCTTCAGAACGATGGGTGAGGGTAAGATATTCGTCGTTGGGGCCGGCAGATCCGGCTTAGTAGCTAAGGCCTTCGCGATGAGGCTGCTCCACGTGGGCTTCCAGGTTTACGTGGTGGGAGAGACGGTAACCCCATCCATGAAGAAGGGGGATCTCCTGATAGCTGTGAGCGGTTCCGGTGAGACCAAGTTCCCAGTCACCGCTGCTCAGGTAGCTAAGAGCGTCGGTGCTTACGTGGTAGCGATCACGAGCTACCCTAACTCAAGCTTGGGTAAGCTAGCGGACTTCGTCGTGAGGGTGGGTGGTAGGATCCTTCCAGACGAGGAGAGCAGGGACTACTTCACCAGGCAGATATTGGGGATACATGAACCTCTCACTCCCCTTGGGACACTCTTCGAGCTCAGCGCTATGATCTACTTGGATGCCCTCATAGCGGAGATAGTGGAGCTGATGGGGAAGAGTGAGGAGGATCTTGCGAGAAGACATGCGAACATCGAGTAGGATTGAGGAGGTACTGGAAAGAGCGAGGGTGCTTGTGTCCCCCTCCGATGAGGAGAGGTCGCTACTTGAGAGTACCCTGAGCGACGTCCTGAGGAGGGTGAGGGAGTCCGTTAGGAAGCTAGGACTCGATGCCGAAGTTGTGCCCGTTGGTTCAGCCGTCAGGGACACATGGCTCCCGAGGAACCGTGAGATGGATGTCTTCGTGCTCTTCCCTAAGGAGGTAGGTGGTAAGGACGTGCTGGGGAGTTTGATAGTTGAGATAGCTGCGGAGTCCTTCGGAGAATATGAGCAGAATTACGCTGAGCACCCATACGTTAAAGTCGTATACAATGGTTTCGAGGTGGATCTCGTCCCAGCGTACCGCATCTCCCCCGGGGAGAGGGTGCTCAGTGCGGTAGACAGGACCCCTCTCCACAACTCCTACGTGAGATCTAAACTCAAATCTCCTAACGATGTGAGACTTTTGAAGGCCTTTCTGAAGTCCATAAATGCCTATGGGGCTGAGGAGAGAATTGGAGGTTTCAGTGGATATCTCTGCGAGCTCCTGATAATCCACCACGGTGACTTCCTGAACCTAATCGAGTCCGCCGCCAACTGGGGATCCAGGGTTTACGTGGACGTAGAGGGTCATCTGAGTGAGGAGTACGCTCTATCAGCCTTCAGCGGACCCTTGGTTGTGATAGATCCTGTAGATCCGAGGAGGAATGCTGCAGCAGCACTAAC
>CALJEO010000001.1 GCA_938073845.1 uncultured archaeon | reverse complement strand
ATGGCCTCCCTGAGGAAGTAGGCGGCATAGCCCGAGAGGTAGCCCCCTTTCATGAGCTCCCCCCCTATGTTGTTCGCCGCCTCCTTCGCCTCCTCACTGCTGAAGACCGTCATGACCTGAGGTCTCTCGACGTTCATCCTGTTCTCATCGGGTATCCCCCCGATGACGAGGGCGAGTCTAGGTCTCTTCTTGGCGACCCAGTCCAGGATCGCTTCAGTCAACCTCATCAGGGGCTCCACCGGCAGGGGGACCTCCACCTTGATCACGTAGACCCCCTTGCCCGAGAATATCTTCACGGTGTGCGAGGCCACGCCGTCCCTCACCTCGACCACGGGTGGGAGGAAGGGGGAGTCCACCTTGCCCACCTCATCCAGGCCCGCGGTCCTTATCAGGTGATCGGCTGATATCGTCCCGACGAGACCGGCTCCCGGGACCGAGAGTATGAGCACGGGGTTCCTTATCTCTGGAGCGTTCTCTATTATATCGACGCTCATGTCCATCCAAGGTGATTCGACGAGGGGGCTATTAACCTTAACTATCCACAGCCCCGCGGGGGAAGGGAGGTTCCCTCAGCACGAACTCATCCACCCTATCTAGGAACTCCCTCTTTCTCTTGGCGTGTTCCTCAAGCAGATGGGCTATGAGCTCCTTAGCCCTAATCTTAGCTAGCTTGCATCCTTCCTCCCTGCTCTCAAGGTAGCTGGAGAGGACGCTCCCATAGCTCCTCGAGTCGAGGACCCTGAGGTAGTGGATCACGGGAGGGAGCTCACTGGAAGGGCAGGGAGAACTCTCCAACTTCATCAAAGCCGATTCCAGGGGCTCTGATAGGAAGATAGCTGATTTAGGATTGCTGGTCCCCATCTTGGGCTCACCCCTTATCCCGGGGATGAAGACGGAGTGCACCAGGGCCGGCTCCCTGAGCCCCATCCTCCTGGCCGCCAGCAGGGAGGGTAGCATCAGGGGGTGCTGATCCACGGCCATCGGCACCACGCACCTGAAGCTCCCGTCAGCGAACAGGGGGAGCATCAGCGCAGGGAGGGACTGAAGGAGGGAATAGTAGAGTATCCCCGGATTCGAGTCATCATCCAGCTTGGTGGAATCCTTCAGCTCGGATATCCTAACCCTCTTAGCTATCATGAGGCTAGCTGGATAGAGCCAGGAGGAGCACTCCGTGTCCCATACCACCCTCGTCCTCTCCTCATCGAACCCGAGCGCTAGGAGCTCAGCTATGTTATCCCTGGCCCACCTCCTCACTTCTCCGAAGCTCAAGTCGGGTCTCAGGCAGTATTTCTCGTCATCCGATACCTGCAGGTAGAGAGGGGCCCTCAGCCTCTCCTGAAGCCACTTGGCCAACATCAAAGGGACCAGGTTACCTATGTGGAGGGGGCCCGAGGGACCCCTGCCGGTGAAGACGTAGGGCCTGATTCTTTTCTTCCTCAGGTCCTCGATGAAGGAGTCGAGTGAGCTGTGGGCGAAGAAGACCCCCCTCTCCAGCAGGTGGTGCTCCTCCCCCAAAACCTCCCTTATAGCGGATCTAAGCTCGAAATCTATCCTCTTAATTCTAAGATCACAGAGGAGCCTCTCATAATCTATCTTCTCCCCTTTAACCTCCCATGGCGTTACTCTGAATCCCGGGATCATCGAGATCACCTAGCATCCTCATCAGCTTGAGGAAGGAAAAGCAGTCCCCTGCCGGGTGGAACCTCAGCGTCATCAGTCGGGGGAACCTGGCCTTCACCTTCTCGAGCATGTAGGCTCTGTCGTCAACGTAGAGCGTATCCTCCTCCCTCACCCCGAACCTGGAGAAGTGATCCAGTATCCTCTCCATCATAAGCTGCTTCTCGGGGTGAGGCTCTATCATGAGCAGATCGAAGTACTGGTCTAACTCGAAGGTCCTAAGCACCTCCAGGGCTTTATTGAACTCGTTCCAACTGCAGGTGGATAGAAAGATGCCCCTGCCCTTAGCGTAGGATAGGAACTCCCTCACATCATCCCTCAGGGTGACGACCTCGCCTGAGCGGTCCTCCAGCATCCTTCGGTTGATCCTCCTGAGCGGTGGTTTGAGGCTGCTGACGTCGTGGTGATCCCAGAGGACCTTATCCAGATCCAGGACTATGAGCTTGGGCCTCCTCAACATTACCTCCCCTCTCCCTGAACCTCTCGGATAGGAGCCTCAGGGCTCCCTCGACGTTGAGCCTGGCCTCCTCCTCGCTGGGCGAGGAAGAGGTCACGTTCACCCTGAGGATTGGCAAGCCTAGCTCTTGGCCAGATGGATGGCTCTTAACGTAGACGCTGAACCTCCTCATCGCCTCCTCTATGAGCGGAGCAGCCTCTGATTCTGGGACGCCCCTCACCACCAGGTCAACGCTCACGTAGCTCATAGGGGGAGCTCTGGATCTTATAAGCCCCTCGACCCTCTCAAAGATGTCCATCATCTCCGAGGGCACGCCTGGAAGCGCGAGTATTAGCGTAGGTCCCTCCTCGACCATCACACCGGGGGCCGTGCCTACCGCGTTATATATGGGCCTCGCGTTCTCGGGCATCATAGCCATCTTGACCCTATGCTCCGTCATGGGAAGGTTCCTCCTAGCGTACTTCTCCTCCACCATCCTGAGGGCCTCCTCGTTCAGGACATGTCTCCTGCCCAACGCCTTGGAGAGACATTCGGAGGTCATGTCATCGAAGGTAGGACCTAGGCCGCCCGTGCTGACTATGAGGGAAGCCCCCTTATCTACAGCGAGCCTGAAGGCCATCACTATGTCCTCGCAATCGTCCCTCACAGTCAAAGCGCACCTCACCAGGTAGCCGTCCAGGATGAGCTTCCTGGAGAGCCAAGCGAGGTTCGTATTCACTATCCTACCGTTGAGGAGCTCGTTACCTACAGAGATTATCCAGGCCTCTGGAAGCCTCATACCTCACCCTCACCTCAAGCCTCGGGAGCCTTGCCTTGGCCCTTCCGAGCATGGAGTTAGCCACCTCAACTATTAACATGATGCCCTCCGCATCTAGCATATCCTTACCCCTCAGCCTGAGGGGTAGCTCGAGCCTCTCACTACCCGAGGCCTCAACGAAGCCTCCCTCCCTCGAGAGGTGCATTATACAGGCCCTCTTGAAGCCAGTCTCCCTGAGCAACTTGAGCATGTGTAGCGAGGCCCTCAAACCGCAGGTGTAGATGTGGAGTATTGGTGGGAGCACTGCTAACCAGATGTTTTCCCCTCTCATCGCTCCGATGAGCTCATTCCCATCCACCCAGGAGTGCCACTTCCCCAGGCTCCTTAGGGAGAACTTCTCCCCTGGCAGTTCCGCTTCATATAGCTGTATCCTACCGGAGCAACTGCTGGTGGTGTAAGCGAAGGGGAGCTCGTTTATAGCTTCAAGTAAGCTGACTATATCAGGATCGACCCTTCCTTCCCCAATATGATCCCTGAGCCTCCTTAAGGCCTCCCTCTTCCTCCTCTCCCAATTCATCCCGGGACCTCCACCGCAAAGGGATTTATGCTTCCACTCAGTCTCTCAGGCCCGAGGAGGATCCTTAAGGAGCATCAGCTTCGCTGCAATCGAGGGCCAATGCGATCGGGCTCAAAACCTCAATAAGACGCTGACTCAAAGGCCCCTGGCCGCTAGCTCCAAAGCCATCTTGACTTGAGCCATCACCGGCCTGGGGAGGCCCTCAAGCTTAACATCCATGAATCCCCTGACCAGGATGCCTCTGGCTTCCTCCTCACTGAACCCCTTGCTCATCAGGTAGTATAGCTGCTCCTCGTTCAGCCTACCCACGGCAGCCTCATGGGAGAGCCGGACATCATCCACCCTGGCATCGAGGGCTGGTAGCGTGAGTATCCTGGAGCTTTCGGATAGAAGCAGGCCATCGCACTCTATGTGCCCCCTCGTGCCCCTGGCCTCGGCTGATATGAGGGATCTCGCTGTAACATCTGCTGAGTCCTTAGTTATCACCTTCGATATCACCTCAGCTGAGGTCCTCTCAGCCCTGAGGAAGACGCTTCCCCCGATATCGATCTTAGACTCCCTCTTGGCTACTATCACCGAGGAGAGGTAGGCCCTCGCCCCCTCACCAACTAAGTACACCTTCGGATCCGTCTGTATACTCGCTATTGGGCTCATGTTGACGTAGTGGCTCACGTACTCCCCTCCCCTCTCCACTATAACCCCCGTCCTCGGTCTTACGTGAGTGCTTTCAGCCCACTGGTGTATCATCGTGAACGTGAGCCTCCCTCCTTCCTTGACGTAGAACTCTGATATGCCCGCGTGGAGCCCCGGAGCTTCCACTGATGTGAGGCATCCCGTGATTACGTGAAGCTCAGCCCCCTCCTCCACCACCACTATGTTGTGGGGGGCCTGAAGGGCCCCGGGCGTGGAGAGGAGGAGGCAAGCTAGTACGGGTTGCTCGACCTTAGCTCCTCTCTCAGCTATGATCACGTAGCCCTCATGTCCCCCGAAGAGCTCAGCTGCAGCCGTGTACTTATCGGTGTCCACATCTATCGCTCTCCAGAAGTGTTCATCCACCACTCCCTCCCTGAGCGCTCCGGACAGCGTGTACATCCTCACTCCAGGTATCCCTGACCTGATCTCGAGGACCTTCCCATCCACCTGGATGTAGGAGGCTTGTGAGGGATCGATCCCCATCCTGGAGAGGGCGTGGAGCTCCGGCTCCCTGTGGCCCTTGAGTACGGGGAAGTCCTCCAACCTCAGGTCTGGCCCGTGAGGGGCTGGCTTGCTGAGAGAGGCCTCAGCCCTCCTCCTGATCTCCTCAAGCGATAGCACTCAGATCACCTTCAGGCACCTCAGGCATTCATCGAAACCGTACCTCTCTATGTCCTCTATCAGGTCTCTGGGATTACCGAAGCACGAGATCCTGCCATCTAGCATTACATAAGCCCTGTTGACTGGCCTGATGTGGTTAAGTATCTTCCCGACGTGCGTCACTATTATGGCTGACCTCTTCTCCCTGGCCCTGTTATCAGAGGCCCCAACGATCTCATTGATCGTTCTACCCAGAAGGGGTAGGCTCTCCAGATCGACCCCTGAATCCGGCTCATCGAGCAGAGCCAGCTTCGGGGATTGAGCTGCGAGTAGGAGAAGCTCGACCCTCTTCATCTCACCCCCGCTGAACCCCCTGTGCAGGTCCCTGTCCAGGAGGTTGGAGGCCCTCAGCTCCTCAGATAACTTCCTCAAGTGCTCACTATCGACCCCATAAACGCTAGAGAGTCTCTTCAACAGCTCCCTCAGCTTCACGCCCTTGAGAGCAGGGGGCAGTTGCATGACCATCCCTATTCCTAGCCTGGCCCTCTCATAGGGGCTTAAGTCGGTTATGTCCCTACCGTTGAGGAGTATCCTGCCGGAGACTAAATCGTAGCCCGGCCTCCCCATTATCGTGTGGAGCAAGGTAGACTTTCCGGAGCCGTTGGGCCCGAGCAAGGCAACGATTTCACCCTCACCAACCTCTAAGCTCACCCCCTTCAGTATCTCCCTGCCACCGACCCTGACGGTGAGGTCCTCCACCTTGAGCATGGCCACCTAGTTTAACGGCGTTATTGAAATTTAAGTGTTAAAGTTAAGTGGCTCGGTTAGCTAGGGGATCGGGTTGAAGGTATGCAGCGTTGATGAGGTGAGGAGGCTCGACTCCCTAGCCTCTGAGGTTTACGGGATGGATGAAGCGTTACTCATGGAGAACGCGGGCCTTGCTGTGACCTACCTCATGGAGAGGGAGCTTGGGATAGCGGGAAGAAGATTCGCCGTCTTTGCGGGCCCAGGCAATAACGGAGGGGATGCATTGGTGGTGGCGAGACAGCTCCACTCAAGGTTAGGCTCCGTCAAGGTGCTCCTGCTCAGCGAGCCATCTAGGTACAGGGGGGCTGCTTTGAGGAACTACATCATAGCTGAGAGGATGGGACTTGAGCTGATCAGGGTGTACGAGGAGGGACTTCCTAAGGTCAGGGAATGCCTGGAGTGGGCAGAAGCGATTGTGGATGGTATCTTCGGAACGGGCCTCTCAAGGGATGTGGAGGGACTCAGTAGGGAGGTAATAGAGGAGATAAACTCCTCCCGGAAACCCATCTTCTCCATAGACATACCATCAGGGATCAACGGGGATGATGCGATGCCCAGAGGGGCTGCTGTCAGGGCCACGTATACGGTCACCTTCGGGCTCCCAAAGTATGGGAATGTGCTCTATCCAGGTTATGCTTACTGCGGCAAGCTATTCGTCTGCAACATATCCTACCCGCCCGAGGCATATGCTGACCTCAAGGTGGAGCTCAACTCACCTATCAAGCTTCCCGAAAGATTGAGGTGGGGGCATAAGGGGACCTTTGGGAAATTCCTGGCTGTAGCTGGCTCCAGAAATTACTACGGTGCCCCTTACTTCGTCTCCCTCTCCTTCCTCAAGGCAGGAGGTGGCTACTCCAGGCTCGCGGCTCCAAGCTCAATAGTGCCGTTCATCGCATCGAAGGCGAGCGAGGTGGTCTACATCCCACTCGAGGAGAACGAGCGAGGTTCAATAGCTAAGGGTAACCTGGAGCTCATACTGAGGTTAGTGGACCAGCTGGGCATAGATGTCCTGGCCCTGGGCCCGGGGACATCGACGGATGAGGAGACGGGGAGGCTCATCATAGAGCTGCTTGAGAAAATGGAAAAACCAGTGATAGTGGATGGCGATGGTATAACCGCTCTCTCAAGGGATCTAGGTGTCCTCAGGAGGAGGAATGCTACTGTGATCACTCCCCACATGGGCGAGATGTCCAGGCTCACCGGCTTAAAGCTGGAGGAGATTGAGAGGGATAAGATAGGTGTAGCGAGGAGTTTCGCCGAGGAGAACGGATGCTACGTTGTCCTGAAGGGGGCTCACAGCCTGATAGCATTTCCAGACGGTAGGGTCTTCGTGAACATGACCGGGAACCCTGGGATGGCTACGGCAGGTTCGGGGGATGTGCTCACAGGTACTATAGCCGCTATGGTGGGCATAGGCCTCAGCCTGGGGGATGCTGTCAGGATGGGTACCTTCGCTCACGGCTTGGCTGGGGACCTAGCGGCCATCGAGAGGGGAGAGGATGGGATGACTGCTCAGGACATACTGGATAAGCTACCTCATGCTATGAAGCTGCTCAGGGAGGATCCCGAGGCCATCTGGAGGAGGTACGCTCCTGAGGTGATATGATCAGGGGGACCTCTTTCCACTGATCTCCCTCACATCCAGCCTTATCACCTCCACCCCCTCAAGCTCCTCATCCCGGAGATCGTAGCTCTTGCCGGAGTAGTGCTTGATTATGCAGTTGAGCGCCTTCCTCTTCTCCTCCTCATCCGTCACGAAGTGAGCCTCAGCTAGCCCTATCACGCTCCTGTATCCCATTGTCCAATCGCAGGGCCTGCTCCCCTTTCTGATGAGCTCAACATCCACATCGAACTCGAAGCACACCAAAGCGTTGGCCCTCAGAACCTCGAGCTTCCTCCCCTCCCTCGCGGAGTGAATATATATCCTTCCGTCACAGTAACCGAAGCTCACTGGAACACAGTAAGGGGTTCCACCGTCGCACATAGCTATTCTGCAAACAAGGGCTCTCCTGATGACATCCTCAATCTCCTCCATTTCCTTTATCTCCTTGTCCCTGCGCCTCATAGCTTGAGGGGGCAGGGGAAAAATAAAAGGAGAGCACTGGCATTCCGATTGAATGATCCCCTGCTCACTATTGAGATTACAATAGATGGGCCCGCTGAGGCTTTAGAGAGTCACTTTATTGTCCCCCATTTTCGGAGGAACTGGAAGTGTCTACAGGGATCCGCGGAGCCCTCCGGGGGACCCTCACCTCTCCTTGGGAAAAGATTAATAGTAAGTTGTCAAGAATCCCCGGGATGAACCAAACGGGATATCACCCTCTGATAGTCCTCTGGGGACCTCTGGGAATCCTAGCATTCACCTTCATCGTAAGCCTGGTTCCCTTCGCCTCCCCATCCAACGCGTTGATGGCTGCCCTCATAGCGATGAACTTCCCTCAGATGGATAGGGTCCTCATAGGGGTATCCGTCGCCCTCGGGGCTACGCTAGCCAAGACGGTACACTTCAGCGCTTCCTACGGAGTGGGGAAGCTCCTTGAGAGGAAGATGGGAGACGAGAGGATAGGTAAATACGGCAGGTTGACGCTTTACCTGATGAACTTCGTAGCCGCAGCCACCCCTCTTCCCGATGAGTGGATAGTCATACCTATGGGGCTCGGTAGGATGAACCCCGCCCTCTTCTTCCTGACCTACCTCGCTGGAAAGCTGGTGATAACGGTACCCGCGGCCTACATAGGAAGAGGGATATCCTACTTCGTCGAGGGCTTCTTGGGAGAGGACATGTGGATCTTCTCGCTGATCGTTGGGGTGGTGATAGCCGCGATTTTCATACTGATCGACTTCGAGAAGCTGACTGAGAAGCTAGCGAAGGGCTTAAGGTTGAAGGGATCTGATAGCCGAGAAGCCACATAATCCGGGATGATAATCCTCGAACACCTTAGGATCCCTTCTCTATCCCTTTCATGATCCCGCTAACTTCGCACGTGGTGAATCCCTCACCACGGCGGACCATCTCCCCACCTATCGGGGCGCCTCACCCCATCTCACGTAAGCCTGCTCTCAGATACCCCAGCTCAACTGTAAAAGATTACTTAGCTTTCATAAGCCCACTGAGCATCTGAATGCGCTCAAAACAGCGATCCTCCATGAGGGACACGATATCAGAGCCCCGTTCAGCGGGTCGGAGTGAGTGCTTAAGGCTCCTCCTGATCCCCCTCGAAGTACCTCGGCATGAAATAGATCCGTCCAGGTGGGCCTGACTCGATCCCCTTAATCGAGTGGCATCGGATCAGAAAACCTTATTCGGGGATGGACCGCATCAATTTGGGATGACCGCACTGAGGATTAGGTACGATAGGGGCACGGTGATAGTTGAGGGGGTTAGGAGCCTGCAGCATTGCACCTGGGATCCGAGGATAGGGGCCCTGAGAGCCCTGGGTTACAAGTACGCTCATCTGAAGGAGCTACTGCCCGAGGCCGTCGATGAGGCATTGAGCCCCCTGAGATCCCCTAACCTCAAGGGGAGGGTATCGCTGAAGCCCTTCCAGCAGGATGCATTGAATTCATGGCTCGCTAAGAGGAGGGGGATAATAGTGTTGCCTACAGGGGCTGGGAAGACCTACATAGCTTTGAGGGCCATGGAGCTCCTCAACACCGCTACCCTCGTGATCGTGCCCACGCTGCCCCTACTGAACCAGTGGAAGCTGCTGATGGAATCGCTCTATGGAATAGATGTGGGCGTGATAGGAGGAGGTAAGGAGAGGATCGAACCCATCACTGTCATAACGTATGATTCAGCTTACCTCAGGGCCCCGGAGATCGGAAATAAGTTCGAGTTCGCGGTCTTCGATGAGGTCCATCACCTTGCTGCTGAGGGTTACATAGAGATAGCTGAGTTCCTACTGGCCCCTTACAGGATGGGACTGACCGCGACGCTCGAGAGGGAGGATGATAGGCACGGGCTCCTCTTCCCCCTCGTAGGGGGAGTCGTCTACAAGCTCCTCCCGAGGGAGCTAGCTGGTGAACACCTCTCCGAGTTCGATACGGTGAGAGTGAGGGTGGATATGAATGAGGAGGAGAGGAGGAGGTATAGGGAGCTGATCGGAGAGTACAGGGAATCCCTAAGGAGGGCAGGTATATCCGTGAGATCCCTGGAGGAATTCAGGAGGCTGATAATCAGGAGCGCCTCAGATGGAGATGCCAGGAGGGCATTGCTGGCGTGGCATGAAGCTAGGAAGCTCGCTATAAACTCGAGGGCTAAGTTGGAGGTGTTGAGGGACTTATTGGAGAGTCATAGGGAGGATAAGGTGATAATATTCACTGAGTTCAATGATATGGCTGAGGAGATAAGCAGGACCTTCCTGATACCCTTGATCACCCATAGGACGAAGCAGAGGGAGAGGGAGAGGATACTTCACGCCTTCAGGATAGGTTCGGTGAGCAAGGTGGTCACCTCCAAGGTACTGGATGAGGGGGTCGATGTGCCCGACGCGAGGGTGGGCATAAGAGTTGGGGGCAGTGGGAGCAGGAGGGAGTTCGTGCAGAGGTTGGGGAGGATACTGAGGAAGAGGGAGGGGAAGAGAGCTGTTCTCTACGAGATAATATCCAAGGGGACAGCTGAGATGATGATCTCAAGCAGGAGGAGGAAGGGGATAGCCTAATGTTGCCGACGCAGCTGCTGAGGGTGAGGGTGAGGGGGTCCAAGCTGTATCCGATGTGGGCTAGGGGAACGGATCTCGAGCTCGAGGTTGCCGAGCGATTGATATCAGCCTTTGAGGAGGGGAAAACGCTTAAGCAGGTGCATGAGGAGGTCGAGGAGATTGAGCATGCTTACGAATCAGCCGTCGGCTTCAAGTTCGTGAGGGGCCTCTCGCTCCTCCTCGAGAGGGAATCCCAGCTAGAGAGCCCTTCCGTGAGTGTAGAGCCATCTAAGGCTAGGGAAGTCGTTTTCAGGATAGTCAATGAGAGGTACGGGGGCTTCGTTACGGATGAGAGGGAAGAAGCTATTAGACTAGCTGCTCTAGAGCTCGGAGTCACTCCGGAGGAACTTGAACGCATCCTCTGGTCGGATTCCGAGGAAAACCTCCTTCTCTCCAAGGCAGCGGATTACGATCCCCCGAGCCTGCTCAGGAGGTATAACCTTTCGCTCCTCCAGACGGTCCTGTTCAGGGCCCTGAGGATGACGGTGAGGACCAGTGCCTCAGGCTCAGAACTGAAGAGATTCTTGAAGGTCGTCAAGAGGTTGGGATTGATGTACATCGCTGAGAAATCGGATTCTTTGGAGCTGAGGGTGGATGGACCCGCATCAGTTCTCAAGATGACGACGAAGTACGGTGTCTCCTTAGCGAAGTCAATCCCTTACGTTGTTTCCATGAGTGATTGGTACATCTCGGCCGATATACTGAGGAAGAGGAAAACGCTCCATTTTACACTCTCTTCTTCATCAAAAGGGCTCTTCCCGGAGTGTCAATGGGAGGAACCCCTCTATGATAGCTCATTGGAGAGGAGCTTCTCCTCGATAGCTGGCTCAGCCGGTTGGACGGTTATAAGGGAGCCGGAGCCTCTGTTAGCCGGTAACTCCATAATAATTCCGGATTTCCTCATCAGGAAGGGTAGCATTAAGGTCTACGTTGAGGTGATGGGTTTCTGGACTCCCGATTATGTAGAGAGGAAGATCAGGAAGATAAGCGAGGTGAGGGAGCCCATGCTCATCCTGGTGAGGAAGGACCTGCTCTGCTCCAAGGCGATGAGACTTCCGAAGGAAGTGATGGCGATGGAGGGAAGCAAGATGGATAAGGTAAGCCTGCTGAGGGAGCTGGAGAGGATCGAGAGGAGGATACTGAGGGAAAGCCGTAAAATAAGTGATCAGGAACTTCTGAAGCGTGGTGATATCTTAGCTATAGAGGAGCTCACGGAGGATCTCGGGTTAACTAGGGAACAGCTTAGGGAGTTGCTGGATTCTCGCGAGTACGTGCTTCTCGGGGATTACCTCGTGAGAAAGTCTTCTTTGGAGCGTTTGAGGGATCTACCGAGGTCCGTCAGGGACCTCAAGGATCTCCTTAGGAGGATGGGCTTACCCGCCGAAATAGCTATACCACTCGCTAATTACCTGGGGTATGAGGTGGTGTGGAGGGGGCTGGATGAGGACGATGCTGAGATCAGGGGGAGAGGGGCTTGACGGTGGACTGGGGAGGATCCTGAGTCACGGGAGATACCCCTTTACCCTCATGGTCGGGTGAGGAAACCGTTTCAGATCCCGCTCCGGTAACGGCAGCTAGCGACGGGAAACCGTTGCTGAAAGCCCCCATCCGCTCAAAACCCTTAACCACTGAGGGCACTCGGACTTTGATCGGGATGCAGCAAATATCCCACATTCACGCCCACTCGGTTCCTTCGCCACATGCTGGCGAGCTGCGAAAGCAAGATAACCTGGGCTGGCACGCCCATCGGGTCAACGTTTTTATTAACGGGTGATTCGATCCCGGGGATAGCCATGGGGAAGGATCAGATCATAGGTGCCCTCCTGCTTACCCTATCCATCGCAGTGATATTAGCTTACGGGTACCTCATATTTCTCTATGAGGAGTCGATTGCGATACTGCTCCTCAAGATAACTGGCTTCCTAGCCGTGCTCGCCATCTTCGGAGTCCTCGGATGGATAGGTTACTCCCTAGCCACTACCCCGTCACCCAAACCCATGGAAGGGGGAGGTTCGGGGGCTCAGAAATCGGATGAGTAGCTCACTGGAAGTGATATGCATCAGTGACCTCCTCAAGCATAGCTAATATTCAGCGAAAATAATTAAGAAAAATGGCTAATATTTTAAATTTGCATGATTCACTTAGATCTATTGGATAGATCCTTTCAGATACGCTCCTGCGACGCCAATGTAAAAGATTTTTAAGGAAAAATCCCATCGGCCCGTATGATGGACCCAGTGCTCAGCTTCGCCGTAGCAATAGCTCTGCTCATAGGTCTGCTGTTAGCAAAACAGGAGGTTCACATAGCCATCGTAGTCTCTACGCTCGCCTTCGGGATCTTGACGCTAGGCTCATCATTCCTCGAATCTACCTTCAAGGGAGTATTCTCGAGGAGCACCCTCTCCCTGGTTACCGCATTTTCCTCAGCGCTCTTCATATCCTACATACTCAAGGTGAACGGTCTCTTCGATAGGATAACTGAGCTGGCTGTCAGCATAGGCCCCAGGTTCGCCTCCATCTTCATACCTGTGCTAATAGGTCTGATACCGATGCCGGGAGGAGCCCTGGTCTCAGCGATGATGATGAAGGAGCACTACATGGAGAGGCAGAAACTGGACAGTGACTTCGCTACCTTCGTCAACTACTGGTTCAGACACATCACGATTCCCGTTTGGCCGATCTTCCAATCAATAATAATAGCTTCGGTGATACTCCAGACATCTGTGGTCAGGGTAATTGAGGCCACCTACCCAGCGGCCATAGGCTCAACCCTAGCGGGCCTGCTCATCCTCCTTCCGGGCATGAGGAAGGCCAACAACTCAATAGAGAGGGGCAAGGTGAGCTATAGGTCGCTAGTTTACTTCTGGCCCTTCATCCTGATAATAGTACTCATATTCCTGGTGAAGCTGTCAGTGGATATTTCCCTGCTCCTCACAGCAGTGGTGGTCATGGCCTATGCCAGGCCAAAGCTGAGGGAGGTTAAGGAGGGGCTGAAGTTCGCCTTCTCAGCCAAGATACTCGCTGTGGTGCTAGCTGTCACCATGTTCACGCAATACGTCTACGACAGTAGGGCTGCAGAGGCGCTCTATGACTTCATGGTCTCCAGGAACCTGCCCTCCCTCCTCCTCTGCTTCCTCATAACTTTCCTCATAGGTGTTACAACAGCAGCTGAGTACGTCTACACGGGGACAGCCCTGCCCTTGCTGAGCGTCATAATAGGAAAGTCCTCGAGCATAAGGGACCTTTACCTCCTCACGAGCTATGCTGGCGGTTACTTCGGCGTCATGCTCTCTCCAGTCCACCTTTGCTTGGTGCTCACGCTCGAGTACTACAGGTCGAGGTACTCGGGGGTCTACAGGTACCTACTGCCCGCTACGCTGCTCAGCATGCTCCTAACCTTCCTGGTCGCTTCTCTCTCAGAAGGTGGATTCGCTTGAAGCTATGGATAGATATAGTTAACGAAGCTCATGCTAGGCTCTGGAGGAGGTTCCTGAGCAAGTATAAAGCTCCTGTGTTGCTCACCACGAGGAGGAAGGGCTCCCTCATCGAGCTCCTCGGGGCGATGCTTCCGGGGAGGGAGGTGATAGCGGTCGGGGAGTGGGGAGCTAGCGATTACGAGAAGCTCCTTAGGTTCGCTGAGAGGGTCAAGAGCTTAGCATCACTGATCGGGGATGAGGAGATAAGCTCAGCTATATCTAAGGGCTCAGCTGAGCAAGCGAGGGTAGCCTTCGGCTTGGGGATACCTTATATAGCTATGAACGATAACGACATCCCTCCCCACATCATCACGAAGCTCACCTTCCCCTTAGCCAATGTTTCAATAGTCCCTGAGTGCTTCTCGGGGCCCACTTACGGGGAGACCGTGAGGTTCAGAGGGGTCTTCGAGGTATCTCACGTCCTCGATTACCTGGAACGCGGTGAGTTCGTTAGCCAAGACTTAGGGCTTGATGAGGGGAACTACCTAATCGTCAGGGATCCCCCCCTAGCCTCGCACTACCTGAGGGAGGGGGAGCCCTTCGAGTGGGCCATCAGGAAGCTCTCTGATCTTGGCATACCGCTCGTTAGGATCAGTAGAGATGGCTTCGTGGAGCTGCCCTCCGGGGAGAGGATCAGGGCTTATTTGGACGGCCTCTCCCTGATCCTCAAGTCCGCTGGCGTAATCTCCGGTGGGGGGACGATGGCCAGGGAGGCCGCTCTCTTGGGCGTGCCCTCCGTGTCCCTCTTCCCGAGGGAGGAGCCTTGCGTCAGTAAGGTACTGATGAGCGCCGGTCTCATGATCAAAGCGGATCTCAGGAACTTAACTGAGGTATACGGGAAGGTCAGGAGGGATTGGGAGTCCGGTTCCCTCAAGGAGAGAGCTCTGAATTTCCTGAGGAGATGTGAGGACCCAGTTGACGTGGTTATCGAGGTCCTGGGGAGGTTCTCCTGCTAAGCTCTCCAGATTATCCCCCTCTCATTGACCTTGGCCTCAACGAGTCCCTCCTCGTAGAGCCTGGAGAGGAGGGACCTCAGGGTGACAGCACCAAGTATCAAGGAGCCAGGTGTGAGCTCCGCTCCCCCCTCAGCCAGCATCCTGAAGGTGAGCTCCTCCACGGTGAGATCCATGAGCCTCAGTGTATACATCACCTTCCCCCTGATGGACTCGATCGCCCTCATGTTGACCTCTATCAGCTCCTCAGCTCTTCTCCCCTCCACTATTGGGCCATGGGAGGGCACTATTTTCTCGAAGTCCCTAGCCCGATCCCTCAACCACTCCAGGGTCCTCAGGGCCCTCTCTAGGTCCAGGAAGTACGGTATCACCACCCTCTTGAGCAGCTTGTCCCCGAAGAGGGAGTCCGCTGCGTATAGTATGCCCTCCGTCAGGTAGCCCACCTGACCGAAGGTATGGCCGGGTAATGGGATGGCCTCCAGAGAATCGATGCTGAAGGGGAGCCTGAATGGATTATCCACCTGAACTGAGACTGCTTCTACGTGAAATATGAGGTTCCAAGGGGCGTAGCCACCGAACGTAGTAGCTTCCCTTAGCTCAGGGGACTCTATGAACGGAGCCTCATGAAGTGGGGCATATGCACCTA